>CADBDO010000025.1 GCA_902793515.1 uncultured Erysipelotrichaceae bacterium
CTTTTAGGCAAATCTGGTTCTGGCAAATCCACGTTGCTCAACATGATCGGCGGCCTTGATCGTCCTGATTCGGGCGAGGTTATTGTCAAAGGCAGAAGTTCAAAGGACTTCTCGCAAAGCGACTTCGATAGCTACCGTAACACCTACATCGGATTCATTTTCCAGGAATATAACATCCTCAACGAATTCAACATTGAGCAAAACATCGCACTCGCTCTCCAGCTTCAAGGCAAAAAGAACGACAAAGCCGCAGTTGATGCTCTTTTGAAGGAAGTCGACTTAGAAGGCTTCAACAAGAGAAAACCAAACACTCTTTCGGGCGGTCAGAAGCAAAGAATCGCCATCGCTAGAGCCCTTATCAAGGATCCTGAAATCATTATGGCTGATGAGCCTACTGGCGCCCTTGACTCTAACACAGGCAAACAAGTCCTCGAAATCTTAAAAAGACTTAGCCAAACAAAGCTAGTCATCATTGTTTCTCATG
This sequence comes from uncultured Erysipelotrichaceae bacterium, assembly GCA_902793515.1. Classification (GTDB taxonomy): domain Bacteria; phylum Bacillota_I; class Bacilli_A; order RFN20; family CAG-826; genus UBA4951. The sequence goes on from CADBDO010000025.1 coordinate 485, forward strand.
ACCAAGACTTCGCTGAAGAATATGGTGATCGTATCATCGAGCTTAAAGACGGAAAGATCATCAGCGACAAAACTAAACAATATGTCGCCCCTGAAACCTTAAACAAAAACGTCTCTGTCGTTAACGGCAACATCATTGATATCAAAGACTCGGCCGAACTTTCCGAAGCCGATTTCAGAGAGATTTATAAGCTCATCAAGAAGCAGAAAGGCGAAGTTCTTATTTCTGCTGGCGAAACCAACGTCGAAGCAACCAAGAAAGCCGTGAGAATCAATGAAGACAATCACAACAAGGTCTTCAACGAAACGACTAGCGTTGAAATGAAGGAGTATAACGGCGAGGAGACGAAGTTCATCCGCTCCCGCATGCCTTTTTCCCGCGCTTTCAAAATGGGTGCGAGCGGCCTAAAAACCAAGCCAGTGAGACTTGTCTTCACCATCTTCCTTTCCGTTGTTTCCATGACTCTCTTTGGAGTGGCCTCCACCTTGATGCTCTATAATCCTAGCTATTCTCTTGCCGTTGGAATGGAAAACCTCGACAGAACAAGCGAAGCCATCGTCAAGAATTACCGTTTCACGAGAACCCAGGAAACCATCGACGACGCTACAGGTGAAGTAATGCGCGTGTCGGATAAATGGGAAAGCTTTGGCTTCGATTATTTTGGGAAAACCGAATTAGATGATTTGAACAAGAAGCACAACGACAAATTCATAGGCGTTTATTCCGGCGACTCAGGCAACACATATGGATCTTATGCCACCTTCTACGTCCAAGCCCCGACTGGCGAAGCGAAGGATTATTACTCTCCGTTTAAGGGGTTCTGCGGTTTTAGCGATGCGAGCGCCTCATGGGTTCAAAGCAAAGGCTTCTCCGTTTATGGACAAGAACCGGTTAGCGATGATCAAATCGCTATCTCCAACTACGCTTTCGAATACTTTAAAAACAGCGATTCTTTTAGTTCCGTTAATACCTATAACGACATCATTGGAAAAGAGCTTGCGCTTTCCGCGCAGGGTAAATATGGAAGAGAAAGCTACAGGATTACGGGTGTCTATGATTTTGGCCCTATACCAAGCAAATACGACACCTTGAAGGTTACAAGACCGGCGATGCAAAGCGCTGAAGACAGAAGCAACGAGGTCTCTGCTTTTGGTGCTTTCTTGGAAAACTCCCTGTATACGACTTGTTTCGTGACCCCGTCTTTTATCGATAAGAATTGTGAAACTTATTCCAATGACGGCTATTACATGCGCACTGTTTCACCAGAGGGAATTGCATTCGGGACAGAAGAACAAATATCCAATGAGTATTCGCAAATAGAACAAGAATACGGCTATGGAGTGGTAGCGATTTTCGAAGATCTCGAGAAGAACAACTGTAAGTTTTATGATACGAACTTCGTTAGTACAAACGCGCCTCAATTGGCAGACGACGAAGTCCTCCTCTCGTATGATGATTACTTCGCTGAATATTTCCGTTCGAAATACTTCTATGAAGTGAATATGTTAAGCAGGGCCGCCAACACGTACGATGGTTTCGACCCTGATTTAGCAACTTTTTTCCAACAGGCCGATTTACCGTCTGACGAATACGTGTATAAGGATGCTGCAGCTGCTTATTCAAGGCTCCGCGCAGCCTCTCAAGGCAACCCTTCTTACGCAGCCGGATTCAATCCAGAAGACGATTGCGCCCTTGTTGTGCCCATCCTTAAAGGATTCGCTAAAAGAGGTTACCAAATATACTATTTGTCAAACGTCATAAGCCTCATTGAAAGCTATATCAGCAGGGGAGGAACCGCTCCAAGCGATTGGTATGTCGATGACGGCAACAACAAAGCCCGCGAAGAGCTTGATAACACCGAGGTCCAAGGCCGTGAACTGACTCCTTTGAAGAACTATCTCCAAAGAGTCATTTCGGATAACTCAGAGATGAGCTATATCCCTTGCGTTGCGCTTGGCTATTCCCTATATAGCATCTCTGACACTTACGCGAATTCGGAGAAAGTCAGAGCCGCCATGGAAGGGACGGGATATTCCAGCTGGTGGTCTCTCTCGGAATTCCTTCAGGACAACAACTATTCGCCAGAAGCTCTCGAAAAGGTAAAAACCTTAAGCAAAAAACTCTTCAAATTGATTTATGGAATAGATGTTACCGACAGCGAATTAACGTCTTTCTTTGGCGGAGTTGACAAGATTGAACCATCTTTCGGCGAAGCTGAATCTATCTTGCCTGAGAAATACTATTCGAAAGACTATAGCGGCCGCGTAAAGACTTACAAAGTTAAAGGCTACATCAGTACCGAGAACGGTTTCTATGCTGGCTGTGTCACAACGAGGAACGTGATAAGAGACTATCTCTATGAGTCCTATTCCTGGGTAGACAAAACCGAAACTGATTATGTTTCTCCTGATGACGCGAGATACTCTTACCTCATTGCCGTCACCGACTATTCTCAGAGCGACATCGATCTTTTCCTAACCGACTATGGCACCTACTATCTCAAGATGACAAATCAGGTCTATAGAGATCTCTACATATATACGGAAATGGTCTCTTACCTTAAAACGATCTTCCTTACCATAGGCGGGGTTACGGGCGTGTTTGCGGGCCTTCTTCTCCTCAACTTCATCTCCGTTTCCATTGCCAGCAAAAAGAAAGACATCGGTATCCTTCGCGCTGTCGGCGCTAGGGGAAGCGACGTCTTCAAGGTCTTCTATTCGGAGAGCGGAATCATCGCTGGAATCTGCTTCGCCTTATCGACCATTGCCACGCTCATTGTTTGTTTGATCCTCAACAGAGAAATGATGCGCTCTCTTGTCGGAATTCCTCTCTTCGATTTCGGTCCGCTCAGCATATTGATCGTTCTAGGAATCAGCATCGTCTTTAGTTTCGTCGCTACCTTCTTACCGGTCTTGCTTGCTGCAAAGAAACCTCCAGTCGAAGCTATCAGAGCCTTATAATCACTCAAACAAAAAAAGAAAAACGCCTGCAAAACGGCGTTTTCTTTTGTGTATATGAAATTTCGTTCATATTATTGTTGAAATATGAACAAACATTCATATAATTGTGTTCGTAAGGAACGTTACTAACTTATGAGCGAGATACCAAACGAGAAAATTCTGACCAAGATGGAAGAACTCCTGAATGTGGCCAGCGACTACACAAGGCTTAAGATCCTCTACGCGATCATGGACGAAGACAAATCCGTTTCCACGATCATTGAAGAAGTAGGGGCTAGCCAGTCTTTGGTTTCCCACCAGCTCAAGGTTCTAAAGAAGGCCAATTTGGTTGCTACCCATAAAGAAGGCACCAAGGTCTTTTATAAGTTAGCGGACGAACACGTCAATTCGCTCCTCAGAGTCGTGCAACAGCACGCGGAAGAATAACTATATGAACGAGGAAAAAGATAAACACCAAGGTCGTCTCATCTTTTTAATCTGCCGTTTAGCGGTTGGCCTTGTCTTAGGCTTGCTTGGTTTGTTCCTTTGGAACGAGCAAAACCTTAGGAACATGGGGCTTTCTAATGACGCTGCCCTTTGGACCAACTTCGCTATCATGGCCGTTGCTTATTTAGCGGTCGCTTATGACATCCTTTGGAAGGCCGTTAAGAATTTCAGGCACATCAAAGACCTATTTGACGAGAACACCTTGATGGCGATTGCCACCATCGGTGCCTTCTGTCTCCGTTTCTTCGGAGAACAGCAAAACGAGTTCTTTGAAGCCGTTATGGTCGTCTTCCTCTATCAGGTTGGAGAGTTGTTTGAAGATATCTCCGTCGATAGAAGCAAGAAGGCCATCGAAGATGCTGTTGGCTTAAGAGCCAAGAAGGCTTGCTTGATCCACGAAGGTAAAAAAGAAGAGGTCGATCCAGAAACCCTTAAGATCGGCGACCAGATTCTTGTCTCAGTCGGTGACATCATCCCAGCAGACGGCGTTATCGTCTCTGGAAACGGCGGAGTCAACATGGCTTCCTTAACCGGAGAAAGCCTCCCACAGCAAATGGGTGTTGGCGACAACGTCAATTCCGGAACCACTTTGGTCTCTGGCTCGCTTGTTGTTGAAGTCACCAAAGAATATGAAGACTCAACCGTCAGCAAGATCATCAGACTCGTTAAAGAAGGGGAGTCCTCAAAGTCAAAAGCCCAGCGATTTGTCACGACTTTTGCAAAAATTTACACCCCAATTGTTTGCTTAATCGCCGTTCTTGTAGCGGTTATCCCGCCTCTCTTTATTGGCATCAGCGAACCAACCGTTTGGGCTTCATGGTTATATAGCGCAATCTGCTTGCTTGTTATTTCTTGCCCATGCGCGATCGTCGTGTCTGTGCCGCTCGCATACTTTGCCGCGATTGGCCTTGCCTCAAAGAACGGCGTCCTCATCAAAGGTGCTTCCTATCTCGATTGGCTTAGCTCTTTAGATGCGGTCGCTAGCGACAAGACCGGCACCATCACCTTAGGTGTCTTCTCCATCGACCACTTCAAACAGAACGAAATCGACGAAGAGGTATTCAAAGAATATCTCTTTGCCGCAGAATCAAGGAGCAACCACCCTCTCGCCAAAGCCCTTATGGGCGATGACGACGGAAGCAAATACCAGGAGTTCATCTCTGAGTACGATGAGATCGCTGGAAAAGGCGTCGCTATGACCTATAAAGGTCACCGCGTCTTAGCTGGCAGCGCTCACCTTCTCGAAGACCATAAGATCGCTTTCGTTAAGTGTGACAAAAAAGGCTCAACTACTTATGTAGCAGTCGATGGCAAATATGTTGGTCACGCCACGCTTAAGGACAAGGTCAAAGACAGCGCGAAAGAGATGGTCGACAGCCTCTCTTCGATGAATATCGAGACCATCATCCTCACCGGCGATAGAAACGACATCTCTAAAGAGATTGGCGAGTTTGTCGGTGCGAAGAGGGTATACAGCGAGCTTCTCCCAGAGGACAAGAAACGCATCCTTCAGGAAGAGATCAAAAACCACAAAGGCGGAGTCGCTTATATCGGTGACGGCATCAATGATGCCCCATCTCTCGCTCTTGCTGATGTTGGCATCGCCATGGGCGGTGCTGGAAGCGACATGGCCGTCGACAGCGCAGACGTTGTCGTCATGAATGACGATCTCCGCAAAGTCGTCAAAGCGGTCAAGATCGCCAAAGCTGGCAAAGCAAAGGCCGCTTTCAACATCGTTGCCTCGCTTGTCATTAAGGTCGTAATCGCTGCTCTTTCCATCATCTTTGGGGAGGCATTCCCCCTTTGGGCAGCCGTCCTTGCTGACACCGGTTTAACCCTGCTTCTTGTCATCAATTCCATTTCTCTTCTTTTCAAGAAAGTGAAATGAAAACCTCAAAATCCTCAGCAAAAGGCCACTATTTCTAACGGTGGCCTCTTTTTTGCGCACGTAAAGGTTTATCCCATAACGGGATAACGATATAATTATCATTAACCATGAATAAACTGATTTCGAAAACCCGCATAGCCCTCTTTGTCATCTACGGCATCCAAGCAGCGATTACAATCGCTTTCATCGTGCTCTGGTTTGGCAACTTTTTCGGCATACAGGAATCACAGAATATTCAGTTCTACCTTCTCTTCGTAGCGACCGCATTCCTCTTCATCGATGCCTTCGTTTTCTGGTTTGCCCTTCTTAAGATCGGACGCAAGAGACAAAGCAACGACCAAGAGGCCGCTTCGCTCATCGGTGGAGACGTTCAGAACGCTTATAACTTCGCCCACATTGGTTTAGTCGTCGTCGATGGCGATGGCATCGTCATTTGGGCTAACAACATGTTCAAAGACATGCAGATCGACATTGTCGATGCTGACATCTATCAATTCGCCCCAAGTCTTAAGGAACTCGTCAACGGTGTTCCAGGAAAGACCATCAAAGTCACGATCAAACAACGTCTTTACGAAGTAAGATACCTCTCTCAGCCAAAGATGTTCGTCTTCAACGACAAGACTGAGTTCGAAGAAATGGCGACCTATTCCCGTGAACAGGCTACCGTTCTCGGTGTCATCATGATCGACAACTACAACGATGTTTCATCAGACACTGATGAGATGTCCGAACAGATCATGAAGGTCCGTTCCATCATCAACGATTACTGCCGTGAGTTTGGTGTTCTCGTCCGCCGTATCAAGACTGACTCCTACTTCATGGTCTGCAACTACAACTCTCTCATGCGCATGGAGAAAGACAAGTTCTCCCTCGTTGAGAAAGTCCGTGAAGCCGAAGAGAAAGAGGACACTCCTCTTACCATCTCGATCGGTATCGCTCACGACTTCCCAGATATCGCCAAGCTTAACGATATGGCTAACGATGCTATCGACGTCGCCCTCTCTCGTGGTGGTGACCAAGTCGTCGTTTCCCACTATGGTCAGGAACTCGCCTTCTTTGGTGGAAACTCCACAGGTGTTGAAAACACCTCGAAGGTCAAAGTCCGTTCCATGGCCGACTCTGTCGCAACCATCATCCGTGGATCCTCAAACGTCTTCATCATGGGTCACACCGACATGGACATGGATGCCTTGGGCGCCGCCCTTGGTATGATGGCGGTCTGCGATTGGGTTGGAGTCCCAAGCAAGATCGTCTACACGCCTAAGCGCGCTGAGAAGAAGACCCGTTTGGCCTTCCAATCCGCCTTCTCTAGAGACGCTCATGAAAAGATGACTATCTCCCCAGAGCAAGCCGCTTCGAGCATCAAAGAAACAACCCTTGTCATCGTTGTCGACGTTTCCGTTCCGGAAATCACCATGGCCCCAAGGCTTCTTGAGCTTTCAAGCAAGACCATGATCATCGACCACCACCGTCGTGGTGAATCATATCCAGAAAGACCGGTTCTTTCTTACATCGACCCAACCGCCGCCAGTGCAACTGAACTCATCACCGAGATGATCAAATATTCGAACGCCAACCCACGTATCGAAATCAAGCCAGCTTTCGCAACGATCATGCTCTCCGGCATCTTCATGGATACTTCGTATTTCAAGAACAAAGCCGTTGGCATGAGAACCTTCGAAGCCGCTCAAACCCTTAAGAGCTACGGCGCTGATAACAGCATCGCCGATGACTACCTTAAGGACGAATATGAGGAATACTCCCTCATCAACAAGATCATCTCAACCATTCAGACCCCATTCTATGGCGTCGTCTATTGTGTCTCTGATGACAGAGACATCATCGAAAGAACGACCATCGCGAAGGTCTGTAACACATTGCTTCAGCTCAAAGGCGTCAATGCCGCGTTCGTTATCGGCAGAACCGCTGACAGCGAAGTCCGTATCTCGGGTAGAAGCGATGGCTCCGTGAACGTTCAGTTCATCCTTGAGAAGCTCGGTGGTGGAGGACACTTCACTAGCGCAGCAACAATGCTTGGCGACGTACCAGTCGAGAAAGCCGCCACAAGGCTCTTATCAACCTTGTCACAATATCTCGACAGCGCGAGAAACGCACTTAAAGAAGGAGATTAATTCGTATGAAAGTCATATTGCTTAAAGACGTCAAAGGAGTTGGCAAGAAAGGCGATACCAAAGAAGTCAATGACGGTTACGCCTCTAACTTCCTCATCCCAAGGGGACTCGCTTGCGTCTCCACCAAAGGAAGCCAAGCCCAGCTTCAGAAAGACAACGCCGAAGAGGCCGCCAGACAAAAGAAACTCAAAGAAGAAGCCGAAGTCCTCGCCAAGAGGCTTGAGAGCATCAACGTCGAGTTCAAAGCCAAAGGCGGATCCGATGGCAGAATGTTTGGAACTATCTCCCCAAAAGAGATCGAAGAAGGCATGAAGAAGCAGTGGGATATCACCATCGATAAACGCAAATTCATCGACAAAACCCCTGCGAATGCTTTCGGATACACCAAACTCAGAATCGAATTATACAAAGGGCAAGCGGGCCAAGTCATTGGCACCGTCAGCGTCCACATCAGTGAGGACAAATAAGAATGGCCAAGAAGACGAAACTTCCATCTAACATCGAAGCGGAACGCTCAGTTTTAGGCGCGATCCTTATGGAAGCGGGCCTTGCTTCAAGCACCCTCACTTCTCTCAGAGAGGAAGACTTTTCCGGTGAAGATCCACGCAACATCCTCGTCTTCAGAGCCATGAAGGAGCTTGATGCTCATAACAAGCCAATCGACGCTCAGACCTTGGTTGACCAGCTCGTCAATATGGGCGTGCTCGAAGACGCTGGCTCCACAGATTACATCATGGAGCTTCTTCAGTCGCCAATTCAGTTCACCAACATTGATCACTACGTGAACATTCTCCGCAATCAGGCCGTCTTAAGAAACTACCTCACCAAACTTGAATCAATCCTCAAGGAATATAACGAAAAGGGAATCGAAGACATCAGCGATTTCATTTCGGTGAACACCCAGGAACTCTCTGACATTGCCTCTAAGAGGCAGATTGCCAACTTCATCTCGGCTAGAGATGTAAGTGACATGACAAGAGAGAACATCCGCAAAGAATCAAAGATCGCCAATAACGGCATCACCGGAATCGACACTGGTTTCAGCAAGCTCAACGCTTTCACCCATGGCTGGCAAAAAGGCAACCTAATCATCCTTGCTGCCCGTCCTTCCATGGGAAAGACCGCTTTGATGCTTAACTTCGCTCTCAAAGCCACTCAGAACACCAATAAAACCGTTGCCATCTTCTCTTGCGAAATGGCCAACGACCTCATCATGAAACGTCTTATCGCCAGTGAGGCCCTCGTCGATATCGGCGACCTTTCAACCGGCCGCTTAAGGAAACGTGAGATGGAGAAGGTCGATGCTGCTCTCAAATCGATTGGCAACACCAAGCTCTATTTCGACGACACTCCAAACCAGTCATTAGGAGATATCGTCGCCAAATCTCACAAACTCAAAGCCAACAACCCGGATCTTGCGATGATCTTCGTCGACTACATCAATATCATTGATGTTCAAGGCAAATACGACAGCCGTACCCTTGAGATCGGCGCTATCACCAAGACTTTGAAACAGCTTGCCCGTAACCTTGAAGTCCCGGTCATGGCCCTTGCCCAGGTTAGCCGTGAAGCGGATAAGAACGAAAGTCACATCCCAAGTCTTGCCAACTTAAAAGAGTCTGGCAACATCGAGCAAGACGCTGACATCGTTTTGATGCTTTACCGTCCACAGTACTACAAGAACCAGGGCATGAAAGTCAAAGAGAGCAATCCTCTTAAGAGCAACGAAGCCCAAGAGGCCGAAGAGCAAAACGAACAGGTCGACAATTCTGGTAAGCCAGAGGGTGCCACCCTTGTCGTCGCTAAGAACCGTAACGGTCAGCAAGGCAAGATGACCATCATGTTCACCCCAAGGAACCAGCGTTTCGATAATGCAGCAGAAGAAGGCTATGAAGAGATGGGTGGCCGCTACAACGCACACTCTTCATCCTCTAATAGCGGCATCGATATCTCAGAAGAATAAAAATGATTTCCTTTGTCGTCGTCGGAAGTGGTTCTAAAGGTAACGCCACTTTGCTTTTTGACGAAGAAACCCTCATCCAAATTGATATGGGCCTTCCGATGAAAAGAGTAAGCGCCGCTTTAGCCTCGATTAATAAAAATAAAACGGATTTGCAAGGGATTTTGGTCACGCATGAACATACGGACCATGTCAAAAACCTTCCGATGTACAAAGGGAAAGTCCCTATTTACGCCTCAAAGGGAACGATCGATTATCTCGACCATGAAGTCGTGCCTTTCGACTCCTTTGAGATCGGCAGTTTAACCATCATCCCATTCATGACAAGCCACGACGCCTCAAACCCGGTTGGCTATGTCGTCATCTCAGGCGAAAGCAAGCTCGTCTACCTCACTGACTCAGGATATATTCCAGAAGAGTCTCTTAGCTACCTTAAGGACGCAGACTATTACATCATGGAATCAAACCATGACCTCAAGATGCTTCTTAAAAGCAATAGGCCTGCGGTCTTGAAACGAAGAATCAAAGGAGATGAAGGGCATCTCTCAAACGTTGACAGTGCGCTCTACCTCTCTGAGCTTGTAGGACCTAAAACAAAAGGGATTTACCTCGCTCACCTCTCTGAGGAATGCAATCTCCCTGAACTTGCTTTAGAGGCCTATCAGAAGACATTCAGAAAGAAAGAAGTTCCGTATAACATCGACATCGTTTGCCTTAAGCAACACGAATCAACAAGAGGAGGGGATTTATGAAGATAAGACTACTTGTCGTTGGGCATCTCAAAGAGACCTACTGGAAAGAAGCCCAAAACGAATACCTTAAGCGACTTACTCCTTATGCGAAGGTGGACATCGAAGAAGTCGATGACCTCCCTTCCAAGAAAGGCGATTCCCTTGCCGAGATGGAAGAGGTCAAGAACAAAGAAAACGAGAAGATCCTCGCGAAAATCAAACCTAATGACTTCGTCATCCTCCTTGATTTAGGCAAAGAACAACCTGATTCAGTTGAGCTATCCTCCCGCCTAGATAAGTGGATGAGAGACGGAGGTTCCTCAATCACTTTCGTCATCGGAGGATCCTTAGGCTTATCTAGCGAGATGAGAAAGAGAGGAAACGCCGCGCTCACTCTCTCAAAGATGACCTTCACTCACCAGATGACGAGAATCATCCTCCTTGAGCAGATTTACCGCTCATTCAAGATTCTTCACAACGAGCCTTATCACAAATAGAATATTTGAGATAAAATACTTACCGTTATGATTTACCCAGAATTTGATAAATACACCCCATACGTTGATAAAGAAAACCCATTCTGCAACGCATACACCACCAAAGAAGGACACCTCTTCTTCGTTGAGCCTTGGTTCTATGTCGGATTAACCGGCTTCAAAGAGAAGAGAGCGGAACGCTTCGATGAGATCATGAAAGCCATCGACGAGATCGTCGCGAATAACGAGAAGGTCATCTTCACCGGCGACTTCGAATCGCCATTCATCATAAGAGACGGATTCATCTATCGTGAGATTCACGACATCACCGATCCTCTTAAGATCTACGTCGAAGATAAGAGCCGCGGAAGCGACTACGGCGATTAATAGGCAAAAAGAAAACGCCCCATCTAAACGGTGAGGCGTTTTTATTATTTCTTATTCGTACTGAGGACGAAGCTGTCTTGTGCTCATCCACATGGTTCTCGCACCCATCAAGAAGAGGAAGAGGAACATGGTTAAGTTGTAGTTCGCAAAGAGAGGGATGAATCCGATAAGGGAGAGGATGCCAGGGGCAAGGGATTCCCAGTAGCTGATCTTCTGGGTCTGCCAGAAGGTAAGGATGTGGAATGGATTGGTCTTTTTGCCTCTCGTCATAAGGAAGATGAGAAGACCATAGAGGAAGACAAGGCCAACGTTGATGGCGAAGGCGATGCCGGTGTATTGCCAGGCAAGAGCAACCTTGGTGCTTTCGTAGGAGACAGCAAAGAACCCTTTATAGGCTTCGAGGACTTCGTCTCTGTGAGCGGCGGTGCCATAGATGTGGGCATAGGCTTCGCCTTTCATGTTCTCACTGTAGAGGTTCTTGAGATCGAACTTCTCAGCGAAATCATATTTGCCCTGCATAGCAGAAGCGTAGGAACCGGTTCCGGAAGGCTTCTTGAAGGCGACGAATGTTTCTTCGCCGAAGACGATGAGGTTGGTGGACCATGTGGTCTCGGCGGTGTTGAGTCCGGTGTTTGGATCGTTCTTAGCAAGAATGATTGTGGTGCAGTACTCGAATAAAGAAGACTCTCCGCGTTTGGCGTTGCTTACGTAGTAAACAGCGAGGTCGCAGTAGGTGACATCTTCCATGATTGGCTTATTAGCTTCGGAGGAGCTGCCTTCGGCAACGAGCTTGGATTCTTTGACGGTGTAGTAGTGGCCATAGAAATCAGCCTGATTGCCGTCTTTGTCTTTGCAGACCTTTTTCCAATCTTCTTCGTTGACGGTTAACTTGTTGTCTTCGATCTTCATGGAGACGTTCTCATCATGAAGGGCTTTTTCGAATTCTGTTAAGGAAGTGTCGAGGCTGTAATTTTGGCCACTGAAGAAGGAAGCGCCGCTTCTCGTGAAGTAGCTGACCATAGTTGGGATAACGGCGATAAGGCAGGCTACGATAGCCACGCAGATAGCCGCATACCAAGGCTTTTTGGTTCCGCCTTCGATACATCTGTCGTTAGAGATAAGGGTGCTGAAAAGGAATTTGATCTTGGCCCAAAGACCCGATGATTTCTTTTCTTTTTGTTGTGTAGGTTTGACTGTTGTCGCTTTTATTTTTCTTTTTGCCATAGTAGTTTCGTAATTTTACGCAAGGAAACTCTACAACAAAGTTGGTGCTTAGGCAATTAAACCTTTTAGGTTTGGGAAAAGGAAAAGTTGCTAACGTCCCAAAAATAGTTATACTAAATCACCCAAGCACAAACTTGGGATTGTTCTAATAGTTGGGGTCGTTCCGGTTTTGACGGGGGATTGATCTGGCCTGGATTGCAGTGGTCTGATAAACCTTAAGATCAAAAACCAATAACTGACAACAGTTATATCCATGCGAACCGTGCTATGCGCGCTTCGTACGCTTGCGCTTAATCAGTAACCTGAGGGTTTCCTGGCATAGATCCAGGAGCAGCGTGTCCTTCGCTTGATTCTTGCCTCTCAAGCGTTTCGGGCATCATACAAAGGCAATAGCCACGTACCTTTGACTAGAGGGAAATGGTGAAATTCAATTGGTCTAGCTTTCCGCTCTCTGACTTCGTCATAGCGGTAAGTTAAATTCCGACGAAGCCTAAACTGTAGGCGTCCTCGTTGGAGATCCTTCGGACGCGAGTTCGACTCTCGCCGGCTCCACCAA
>CADBDO010000026.1 GCA_902793515.1 uncultured Erysipelotrichaceae bacterium
TTATGGTTGGGAAGAGATCTGGTAAGAATAGACGGTAATAAGTCGTGATCGTGTAGTAATCGCGGACGTCGAGCCTGACTGCCAAAGAGTTGACCTTGACGGAGACGTTGAAGAAAGAAATCACGATGTTGTCTTTCTGGAAAGCCTTGATCGCTTTCTTGCTTTCAAGAGATAAGCCGTCGTGGATGATGGTGATGTGGTATTTATATTCCGGCGAGGCATGATCTACGATGCTCGCGAGGGTTGTCGATAGAAAAGGGATGTAGTTGTCATCAAGTGTGAAGAAGAGGCGGACTACTGCTTTCTTATTATTCATAGAATAATCCTCCTAGGTTGTCGCAACGTTACCAAACTATCCTAGAAAACGCCTCTAATCAAGAAAAAGATTATTCTTTTAAAGAAAAACCCCCGCAAAAGGGGGGTCTTTTTTATTTAATGGATGTCGATTCCGCCGGATTATTCACCTTGTTGATGAAGAGAGGGAAGTCGTCCTCAAGACAGATCGCGTAGAACGGACGGTTGACTTCAATTAACAGCGGACTCGTTGAAGGCATTGCTCCTGAGCCGCCTCCAGCAACGGTCACAGACTCGCCAAAGATGCCTTTATCGCAGAACTCGAAATCCGACGATTGGAGCACATAGAAATCAAGCGCATTCGCTCGGATTCCACCGCTTCTTAGGAGTTTTGACCAAAGGAGCTCTTGCCCGCTCATATAGTTAGTAAACGAAGGTGTAAGGTCAATTGAACCAGAACCAAGATGGAAAAATGGGACATAACCATAGGCTGGGCGACGCTGTGGGCTCCTTTTTGTGATTTCGGAATAAGCCTCTCCGAGAGAAACCGCTTCAAGTGACACTCCTTCATCAGGTAAAACAATCATCATTTCTGTGGTGCTGTTTCTAAAGGCAAAGGCAAAGTAGTTGTCGCCATCGAAGTATCTTACGGACACCCCAGCGTTCGCTTTTCCAAACAAACCATAATCGACTTGGATGGTTCCATTCTTGGTATGGAAGCTCCTCTTCTCTGTCGTATAAGTGCCCATGGCTAAGTCTTTCATCTTGAGAGCTGCGTAGGTTAAGACACCATCGCCATTCATCGGAACCTGAGGAACAGCGATTTCTAAGCCAATAGCTTGTTCGAAATAGTTCTGGGCTTGTTGGACATAATTGCTGTGCTTTGCAGCACTTGTGGCGATGTAATTATCTTCGACCGCCTTGCATTTGGCCGGATCGAAGGCGAAGCGTCCGCCAACTTGCTGATGAAGAACAGCGCTATCAAAACGAACAGATTCTACGTATTCACCAGTTGTTCGATTTGTCTGGCCATAGGAACAATTCCATTGCTCAAGGAATGTTTTTGTGTCATCTCCCGCATCAACGAGGCCGAAAGCGTCCAAATCAAAGCCGTCGGACACAGCCATTAAGGAAGATGCGCAAAGAAGATGGGAGGCTGGCGAAAGAACAAAGTTCTCATTGCTTGGATCTTGGAAGAACGGAATAAGCTTCTCAAGGGATTTTAGGCCGGTTCTGCTGACGATTTTGGTATCTAGAGGCGGGACACTCCTATCATTTTTCGGAGCGATGACGAAATTGGTCATCTCTGTGCAGTCAGTTCCACTGAACGGGACCGAGGTGCTAGGAGCTTCACTTCTGGCAGGGTCGTTACTGCTGCTGCCGTTTCCTGAGCCGATAGGGCCAAGCGCGTTTCCGATCGCATTAGGAACGATGATGGCCGTTGCGACCGAGGCTGCTGCTAAAACAGCACCGGCAGGAACGGCAAATTTAAACCATGATGGGAATCTGCTTTGTTTTATTGGGGTTGGATATGGATTAGGCACATTTTCTTCAAAGACTTGGTCGATGTGCTTTTTCATCTGCTTTTCGAATTTCATGCTACAAGTCCTTTCTTGAGTTTTTCTTTCGCGCTGGCATAAAGCCTTCTCACGCTAGAGACGGAAATGCCCGTTTCTTCGGAGATCTCTTGCCAGGTGTAAGAGAAACCGATCTTGTAATAGACGACGATCGTTTCTTTGTTGGAGAGCAAAGGCTCAATGAGCGAAAGGAAGTCATTGGTTCTGTCATCGTCCCCATATATCTCCTCTAGGACGTCGCTAGAAGGGACGAGGCGGCCTTTCCTCAAGAAGTCGATAGCCTGGTTTCTGGCAGTCGCGACGAGGAAAGCTTTGAGGTGATTTGGTTCCTTTATCTGCTCCCTTTTCTCAATCGCTTTAAGGAAGGATTCGCTTAGGATGTCATCGATATCGCTTTTGGAAGAGACATAAGATGCGATGACGAAAAACATCAGGTTCTTGTACTCGAAGTACACCTTTTCGATAGCGGATTCGTTCCCAGCCATGAAGTCGATGGCCGTGCTTCTTGATATGCTCATTTATGCCTCTCGCCAAATGTGACGGATGAAAAATAAAAAACTGCTCAACAATGTTAGCATTTTTGTTGTTCGTAAATCCAGCCGGCTAAAAACCGGCTAAAAAGCCTCTTTTGATTTCACCCAATACCCAACCGAAATGATTGCATAAAATTCTAGCAATCAACCATATGGGTTTTGCCATCTGAACCAGTGTGTGCATTTTTTGCACATGTACTTTTTCCTACAATCCGCCTTCCTGCAAACTATTTTTTGACGTTAAACTTGATGATGCTTTCCACTTTTTGGAACCGCGAAAAATAATCTCCAGCAGAGCCTCTTTGATATTTTGCTAGAATCTCATCGCGAACACGTGAAGCGAATTTCGTTGCTCGCCCTTTACAGAAGGATTTGCAGTCAAACTCAACCCTAGTTCGATAGTCATATGATTCTTTGATAGCGTTTTGATCGATTACGACGTACAAGTTAATTTCTGAATCAAAATTAATAAAGACCGTTCCTGCTTTTTCATCTAAATCAACGCCTCTGAATCTTAGATCAAAAATAGCCGGGTTTTGAGATACGTTTTTTCCATAATCCCAAGATCCATTTTCGCATAAAGATTCTACAGCATCAGAGAAGTGCCTAATTTGATCTTCTCTCTCGGTGAGTTTCCGTCCTTCAGGAGTAGCTCTAAAAGCAGCTTCTTTACGTTTTCTCTCTTCCTCTTCAGCGGCTTGTTTGGCTTTCAAAGCCTTAAATCTTGCATCAAGCTTTTCTCTACCGCCTTGGTAGCAGAAACGATAATCTATTTTCCACTCTTTAGCGGCGATAAGGTAAGTGATAAAACCAAACGGTATAAAACCCATCACCCTTAACCACATATATGGCCAAGTGGCCGGTGTTTTCATCCAACGTAGATAGATTATCCACCCCATGACCGCTTCAAATAAAACGCCAACAGTCAAAATCGAAACGATTACTTGTAAATACATAGGAAAACCATCGGGGCTTTGTCCTCCTACAATGCCGAAAACTGGGGTAATGAGTAATCCTGCCACCGTGTTTATGATTGCACCGACCTTCGCTGGCGTATCGCTTCCTCGAGCTGTGTCATCATATTTGTTTGCCATAAAAAACCTCCTGTTTTCGAAACACGAAAAGAAAAGTGCTTGGCATTTTCTATGCTATTTTTCTGATCGTCCTCAGGATAACAAGAAAAGATTATGGGGTCAAACACTATGCTCTACTCAAAAAAGGAACAGGCATTATCGCGTTTGCTTAGCAATCCCCTGCAAAATCACGTTAAAACAACATAAAAACTTTTTCCGCAGAAGGGCGGCTTATTCGACATAAGAACAAAGCATTTCCCCAAAGACATCGAGAAAACGATTCAGATCTGCAAAAACATCATCAAACAAAAGACACGAATCCTTTTAAAGAAACTAGGTAAACCGGGTCTTCTATCTCCCCAATGGCAAACACTTTCTTTCCCACATAATTCAAAGACGCTCCAATATGATATAAGAGCCTTCCATCAATAATTAGGAATCTATCGTGAAAAGCGTCGTTTACTGATACGGATAGATTTCCAAATTGAGCATTGAAAGAGGCGATGTCGTTTTGCGTTAGTTTTGACTTTGAAGAGATGATTAGCTTTGTCTCAACGTACGCATTCTTTTCTTTTAGGTAATCTAACGCCAGGATATCTGCGTAAGGATCGATTAGCACTATTTCTTTCTTTGCTTTTGAAAATAAGCCTTTCAAAAACACTCTCGCCTCAAAAAACTCACCATCAAAGAATATCCTGTCCTTCAGAGGCGATGCCCCCTCCTCAAAAGTCGACAAACGCTTATCAATATCATCAACTCTATGGACAAGATTTGCATAGTTATCATTGGTAATGAGTGTTCGTTTTTCATCCAGAACATATCCCTTTAATAGATAGTCTTTTAATACTCCATTCGCCCATTTTCTGAATATTATCCCATTCTTCGACTTAACCCTATATCCAACAGAAATAACCATATCCAAATTGTAGATTTTGATTTTTCTTTTTATCGTGCGCGTCCCCTCGGTTTGAACCTGTTCCAAAACGGAACAAGTTGACACATCGAGTTCGCCATCAGACAAGATATTTGAAACGTGCTTTACAATCGCAGGTCTTTTAACTCCAAAGAGTAAAGCCATTTCCTCCATCCTAAGCCAAACGGTCTCCTCTGAAGGAGAGACACTAACATCGAGCACTACGTTGTCATGCTGAAACCTGACTATCTCAAACTTGTTTCCCATTTTCTTTCTCCTGAACGACGATTCGGGAAAACCCCTCACTTATATCTATAGTGAGTTAAAATGTTTTTTTCGTTATCCGTTTTGTATAAAGAGCCCCTGCTTAACAAAAAAAGACCCCCGAAAGGTCTTATTTTTAATATGGCAGGGGCGGAAGGAATCGAACCCTCATCAAAGGTTTTGGAGACCTCTGTTCTACCACTGAACCACGCCCCTACGGCCTAATTCAGGCGAGCGTTATTATAACCCCCGCACCGAACCTCTACAAGGAGGAAGAGCGATTATTCTAAGGAAGGTCGAGCTTTTTTGGCGTTGAGCCTCATCTCGCGGATAGGATCGATGATGAATCTCCATAAAGCGAAGATGATTGGGAGAATCTCCAAACGTCCGAAGAACATGGCCATCGTCTCAATCCAGATGAAGCCATTATAGGCAAGAGGATGAGCGGCTTTGTAGCCAACGTAGTCCATCATGGAAATGCCGTTCGAGGTGAATCCGTTCATGAATTCATAGAAGCAGCGTTGGAACCATTCGCCCTGGGTCAGGTCAGGGAGTTTTGGAAGGAACATCAAGGCCAACGAGCCTGCCGCAAAGACGACAAGGACGAGGAGGGTGTAGTTCCTCGCTTCTTTGACCGCGCTTTCATCGACTTCTTTGACGACGCCCAAACGTCTGATGACGCGAGGAGAGATGGTTCTATCTGAGGTGTCATGGTATCTAAGGAACCAATAGAATTCTTTGCCAAGGATGCCGACACGGTACTGCTTGAGACCGCCAGAAGTTGAACCCATTCCACCGCCGATGGTCATAAGGATCCAGCCTAAGAAGAAGCAGACTGGGCCAAGCTTGAAGATCGATGGGAAGTTCGCAAATCCCGATGTGGTCATCGAGGAGATGGTGAAATATGTGCCATATCTGAGTGATGTGAGGAAATCGAGTCCACCGCCATCGTTATAGAGATAGGTGATCGAGGAGGTGCAGACGATAACGCCAATGATGAATAAAGCAACGGCGAAGCAGGTTTCGATGTCGCCGAAGAACTCTTTGAACTTGCCTCTTAAGGCAAAAGTATGGAGGACAAGGCTAGTCGCACCCGCAAGCATGAGGACGCAGGAGATGATTTCGATGCCGATTCCGGTATTAACGACATAGGAAAGGTTGGATATCTCCCCTAACGGCATCATCTTGCTGAAGAAATAGATGCTTTCCGATCTCGTGGAGAAGCCGCCGGTCGCCAAGCAGCCCATGGATGTGCAAACCGCCTCGAACGGAGGCATGCCAGCAAGCCATAAACCTAAAGAGCCAGCCGCCACCCAGCCAGCATAGACTAAGAAGATGATCTTCGCGGATTTGGCGAGGTTAGGAACGATCTGGTCGTTATGGCCTTCAGCGAAATAGAGTTTGAAGTTCTGCCTTGAGGCAATGATCGAGGTGACGAGAAGGACAAGCCCGACACCGCCGATGAACTGCATGAAGGCACGATGGAACAAAAACACGTGGGCGTACCCATACGAGGAGCAGGAATCGACCCCAAGAGGGCTAGAAATCGTGCCGTCAAGATAGGCTTTCTCCGGGAACAAAGTGAGGCCTGTGGTCGTGAATCCTGAGGTAGCTTCAAAGAAGCTCTCGGAGAAAGACATGCCTAAAGAGGCATTCGCATCACCAAAATTGAGCCAGCTGAACTGGGTTAAGAAGAACGGGAAAGCGCCAGAAAGGATGGCGGCAACCCAAATAAGGACAAGGAGGACCGCGTCTTCTTTTGGCTTGAAACGCATCTTTTCTCTTCCAGAGACGAGAAGTTTATAAAGAAGGATGCCGACGCCGATATCGAAAACGGCAGGTATGACGAAATCGAGAAGGACCTTCCACTCACCAGGATAGAAGGCGAGCATGAGCAATGGGAAAAGGATGACGACCCCCTCAAACGCGAGGAAAAGGCCGAGATAACCGAAGATCAGTCGGAATCCTTTTGCCGGTGCTTTTTTCATATTGGTGCCTTAATCTTGCTTTTTCTTTCTGCGGGATTTCTTCTCTTCTGGGGCTTCGGCAGGAGCCGGGACAACTTTGTCCTCGGCTGTGGACTTCTGCCTCTTCAAGAAGCGAAGGATCTCCACTTCGTTCTCTTTGGCGCAGGCGACTACGAGGGTGTCCATCGGACGGAGGACGAGGTCGCCGTTAGGAATGATGAAGTTGTAGTTACGGACGACATAGGCGATCGAAGCGTTCTTCGGGAAGCCCATGTCCTTGATGGCTTGGTCGCAAATCCAGTACTTCGGAAGAAGGGTGGCCTCGATCATGACGATCTTCTCGTTGTCAAGAGATAGAGATTTGATGAGGGATTCCGCGTTGGATTCGTTCTTGATGGATTTGGCAAGGAGGTAAGTCGAAGAAATGACGACGTCGATGCCAAGTTTCTTATAAAGGTCAACGTTTGAAGGGTTTGAGACGGCGCAGATGCACTTCTTGACGTGGAAGTTCCTCTTTGCCATAAGGCAAGAGGCGAAGTTATCGGTGTCCTTTTTGCAAAGGGAAATGAAAATATCGGCGTCGTATACCCTGGCCGCCTCAAGGATGGTGTTGTGCCATGGGTCGCCGATAGTGACGGCCACATGTTTTCTTTCCATGATGGTCTGGGCCACCGCTTCGTTGCCGTTGATGACGGTGAGGCGGTTTTCCTTCGTATTGAACATGTCGATGATGTAGGCGGCATCTGAGTCGCCATTAGCGATTACGATATGCATGCTTTATTTCCTCTCATCCTGCTCAAGTTCGTTATATTTCACTAAGGTAAGGTCGAATGGGTAGATGGCCTTGACGTTTGGAAGACCTTCGACGAGGGCGCCTTTGTCAGGATCGTCAAAACGCACGGTGATGCGTGGGACGGCGTAGACAAGGGAACAGACATAGGCAAGGAAAAGGTTGACGTTATCGTCGCCTGTGACGATAACGACCTGCCCTGCCGTCTTGATGTCGCAATGCTCCTCAAGGGCGAACATGTCAGTGGAATCGGCATTCACTTTGAAGCCGCTGAATGTGTCATCAAGGCCATAGAAGGCTTTTGGATTTGGGTCGACGACGATGACGTCCTGACCCTTGGCGGCGGCACGGTTAGCGATACCGCTTCCGAGTCTACCTACGCCGATGACGATGGTTTTATTTTTGTTTGCCATAGCGCTGATTATATACCTTCTTTTAGAAGAGGCAAATCTCCGACGGATTTCATCGTGTCGAATATCTTGGTCTTCGGATACTTTGCTTCGATCTCATTATAGATCTTTTTGGTGTTCTTCTTTTTAAGATTCTTCCAACCGTTTTCCGCGTATTCGGTGAGGCACCATCTAATGAATTCCTCGGTGGTGTCGGTCAGATAATAATGAGGGCAATTACGATTGAAATACTCCAAGGTCGTTGCGCCTTTGAAGTTTTTCGGATCGTATGTTTTGGAGGCGCTTAAGGTGTCGGCGACATACTCGAGAGCGTATTTATATGGCATGTTTTTGGCGACGATTCTTCCTTTGAAGAAATCGGTCCAATATTCCCAGTGGTGTTTGTTTCTTCTTGTATGATGCTGGCAAGCGCTAGAGAAATAACCGTTACGGAGACGTTCTTCGTAGATTGGGGAATGGGTGCCTACGTAGTAGGTTGAGCCCACTTTGAACTCGGTTCTTCCGAATTTGCTAAGGTCATGCCCAAGGCAATGCCAAAAGATGCCAAGGTGCCAGCCATTCCTAATGACTTGGTGGCGGTGTTTAAGGATGGTTCTTAGATGTTTGAAAGGATGGCTCATGAAAGAAGCTCCTCGAGGACTTTGCCGATGTCGTCATGGATCACGTATTCGAAGAATGAGTCACGTGGGGTCGGCTCTTTATTGATTAAGAGGGTATGTCCGCCTTGGAAATAATCGATCATTCCTGCGGCAGGATAGACATTGAGGGACGTTCCTCCGACTATGAGGAAGTTAGCGAACCTAAGCTCAGTGAGGGCGGATTCCACCACATCTTCATTAAGAGGTTCTTCATATAAGACGACGTCTGGTTTGATGGCTCCCCCGCATTCAGGGCAATGAGGGATGCCGATGTTTGGGATATCGTCGATGTCATAGTGGCGTCCGCAGTCGACGCAGTTATAGCGCTTGGTTGAGCCATGGACTTCGTAAACTCTCTTGGAACCGGCTTCTTGATGAAGGCCGTCGATGTTCTGGGTGATGATGGCGATATGGTGACCGGCTTTCTCGTAATTTGCTAGAGCGATATGGGCTTTGTTTGGCTTTGCGTTCTTGGCCACCATCGTCTTCCAATAGAAATCATAGAAGGTTTCCGTATGATACTCGAAGTAGGTGTGCGAAAGCATCGTCTCATAAGAGACGCCGTATTCAGAATGAATCTTGTATAAGCCGGCTGGGGAACGGAAATCAGGAATTCCGGAAGCGGTCGAGACCCCTGCCCCGCCTAAGAAGACGATGCGTTTCGAATCCTTAATGAGAGCCTTGATCTCCTCTAGTTTGGTATCCATACCAATGATTATAAGGAATTAGGCGGGAAATCGTAATTCTCTAGTTGCAAAAACGACTTTCTCTCATTATTATTATCCGTGCGCCTTTCAGCGCTTATGACGCTCGCTTAGCTCAATGGCAGAGCACCTGGCTGTTAACCAGGGTGTTGTAGGTTCGAGCCCTATAGCGAGCGCCATTTATGGCCTGTTGTTTCACGCATGCATTCATGGGTTCGAATCCCGTACAGGTCACCAAATGGAAAAATGAGGATTGATGAAAATCAGTCCTTTTTTCTTTTTTTGCGAACGTTTTTGCGTTTTTCTCAGTATTATGGTTGAAGGGAAAAAATGAACAGGCATTTATTCAAAGCGTTCTACCGAAAGGAAGAATGGGCCGTCAAAGAGGTCTATGAGCAGTATTGCCGCCTCCTTAAGCACGTCTCCTATCAAATCGTTGGCGATAACGATCTAGCCGATGGCATCGTCAATGAGACTTTCATTCGCGTTCTTGACAAGGGCGAGCTCGAGGATGAGCGTACTTTCATCGCCTACATGTGCCAAGTCGCCCGTAACCTTTCGATTGATGCCGTCAAAGAGAGAAACAGAATCGATTCGCTCCCTGAAGACGTCGCGGTCAATGACGAAAAGAATGATGACGATGTTCTGACTTTGCTCAAAAAGAACCTCGAAAAAGATGAATATGACATCTTGATACTCCGCGCGGTTCTCGATTATCCCTTCAAAGACATCGCCGGCATGTTCGATGCTACCACTTCCTCTATCAGAGGAATCTACCATCGCTGCCGCAAAAAAGCGAAAGAGCTTTTGGAGGGTTTATTATGAGCCTCAACAAATTTCTCAAAACCACATATAACTCAAAGGTCACCGTACCTCATGGATATGAAGAAGTCGCTGATTCCGTGGTCGTAAAAAGCACGCACCACTCCTTCTTCAAAGCCCTTAAACTCACCGGCGTGGTCGCCGCTTCCACTGTCGGAGCCTTTGTTTTGGCCGCCGCCGGAAGCGTTATTATCTCTTTACTTGAGGTCCATAGCCGCCCTGAAAGCGTCCAAAAAGCCAGGTTCTCTGTTTACGATGCGAACCTTATTAAGACTTCCACCTTCCAGAGACTCAACACGATCAATTACACCGCCGAGCAAGAGAAGAATCCTATCGACCCTGATTTCAAATATGGCGTCAACCAGTTCGCCTGCGATAGCTTTGCTACCCTCGACAAGACGGAGAACTACGCCTATTCCCCGCTTATGCTCTACACGCAGCTTGACCTTATATCCTGCGCCGTGAGCGATAAGGAAACCATGGATCAGTTCGATAGCGTGCTCTCTGGCGATGCTTCTTTAAGGAAAACAGGCGTCGCTACCTCAATGCGCAACAACTTCTTCGCAAACGAGGAAAGAAAGAGCACCGTCCAAGCCAAAAACGCCGTCTTCCTCGAAGAGGAATTCGGAGCCAAAGACCAATTTGTTCAGGATATGACGGAAAGAAACGCCGAAGTCTTTGAGATGGATTTCCAAAACTCCGAAGACGTTGGCAAAGCCTGCCAATGGGCCAATGCGAGCGTCAACCAGCCTGGATTCCTTAAAGCCGAGGACCTCAAAATCGAGGAAGACTCCGCCATGCTCTTCCTTTCGACCCTCTATTTCGACAACGCCTGGTCCGATAGATTCGTAAAAGAAGACACCAAACCAGATGATTTCCATCTTTTGGATGGGACGACGGTTACGAAGGATTTCATGAACCACGTCACTTATGCTGGTTTCACCGACCAAATCACCTACGTTTCCGTCACCGATACCTATAAAAGCAATTATTCGATTCAATACTTCGTTCCTAAGAACATCAAAGACAACATCTTCGAACTCTTGCCGAAAGATTTCCTCTTCAAACAGGATCAGGAAAAAGAAATGGTCAGCCTTTCCTTGCCAAAGATGTCTTTGACCTGCGAGTCCGATTTATCGGAGATGGTTCAGGATTTGGGAATCACGAACCCTTACGTCAAGAAATCAAATCATTTGAGGAACGCTTTCAGAAGAAGCGATGAGCTTGAGTACTCCTATCTCAATTACACAAAGCAAAAGACCAACGTCTCTTTCGATGAGGATGGCACCATCGTCAAATCCATCACCATCTCGCTTGGAGCCACCGCCACTTCCGCTGGACCAGGCGATGACGGATACCACGTCGAACTCAACCAACCGTTCGTCTATTGCATTAGAGATCCAATGGGTCTTCCTCTCGTTGTCGGAAGCGTCCTGAACCCTGGTAATTAATCCAAAAATAAGAGGGTGTTAAATCCCTCTTTTTTTCCGTTAATCGAAAAGCATATAATTCACCTATGAGGAAAATGTCCAAACTCTTCCGCACAAGGAAGAAGAAGATATATTGCCTAGATGACCAGCTCTTTTTCGAGGCGATGAAAGAGAACTGCCTTTTCCATTACAAAAACAACGCCGAATATAAGAAAATCCTCGACAATTTCCGCTTCGATCCAAATTCTTTAGAGTCCTATGACGATTTGGCAAAGATCCCATTTTTGCCAACGCTTTACTTCAAACACCATAACCTTTTGTCGCTCCCTAAACACCGTTATCTCATCAAAGCAACCTCTAGCGGAACAAGCGGCAAAAACGTCTCCCTTGTCGGCTTCACCCTTGGCGATCTTCTCCGTGGGTTTGATATGGTCAGGAGTGTCTTCTCTTACCACAAGCTCTGGTCACTTAGGCCTCACCGCTATATCGTCTTTGGGTACGAGCCTCATAAAGGAAATGACAAAGCTATCGCAAAGACCGCTTACGGGTTCACTCTTGTCACCCCTGCCATCAGCAAAGACTATGCGATCAGATGGACCAAAGACGGCTACAAAGTGGATCTCGATAACCTCGAAAAGAAATTCATCAAATACTCAAAAGGCAGGACACCAGTCAGAACTCTTGGTTTCCCAGCCTACACCTACTTCCTCCTTCAGCAGATGAAAGACAAAGGCATCAGACTCAAGATGCCAAAAGGCTCAATCATCTCACTCGGCGGAGGATGGAAATCTTTCTATAAAGAAAAAGTCGACAAACAGGCCTTCTATGACCTTGTTTACGAAGTCCTTGGAATCGATGACAAACACGTCTTCGAGTTCTTTGGGGCGGTCGAACACCCAATCCTCTACACGGATTGCCGAAACCACCACTTCCACATACCAAACTACGCTCGCGTAATCATCCGTGATATTGAGACCTTAGAGCCAGTCAAACCAGGCCAGGTTGGCTTGATCAACCTTTTGACCCCAATGATGGTTGGCACCCCATTGCTTAGCGTCATGACCGATGACCTTGGCATCCTCCACGAGGAAGAATGCCCATGTGGCGAGAAGTCGATGTATCTTGAGATCCTTGGTCGCAGCGGGCTTGACGACATCAAGACCTGCGCAGCTGGGGCCGAAGAGCTTTTGAAAGGAGAGAAATCATGATCCTTTATAAAGGCGAAGTCTACGAAAACAAAGAACAGGAAAGGCTTATCTCCTCTTTGAAGGAAGATATGCTTTCGACGTTAGAGAACGGGAAGACCCTTTCCTATGAAGAAGTCATCAATGCTTGCGACAAACTCTATCAGAGGGTCATGAACCATGAGTTCGACCATATCGTTTTGCCGCTTCTCGATATGGTGAACATGCCATATTCCTCATTTGAGAGGTATGCGAAATACTTCTCCAAAGAGGGTTTGCTCAAGAAAATCGATTTCGAACTTGGCGACCTTAAGAATGGGAAGCTCGAGCTCGACGAGAATAACGAGAGATATTACGAGCCTTTAGGCATCTTGTTCCATATCGCTGCCGGAAACGTCGACCTTTTGCCAGCCTATAGCGTGGTCGAAGGCCTTCTTGTCGGAAACATCAACATCCTCAAACTCCCTACTGGGGACAATGGGATGTCGATCATGCTCCTTCAGGAGCTCATCAAAGAATCTCCGGCCCTCAAAGACTACATTTACGTCTTCGATGTTCCTAGCACGGAAATCGAGACCATCAAAGAACTTGCCTCGTTAGCGGACGCGACAATCGTCTGGGGCGGGGATATGGCGCAAAAAGCCGCAAGGACCTTCGTCGACATCCACTCCTCCATCATCTCTTGGGGGCACAAGATCTCCTTCAGCTACGTTGATAAAAATGTCACGGACGAGGAACTTAAGGCGCTTTGCGAGTCTGTCTGTGCGACCAACCAGCTCTTCTGCTCCTCTTGCCAAGGCATCTACCTCAATACCGATAAGGTTGAGGATTTGAAAGAGTTGGCGAATCGCCTCCTTCCAATCCTTGCCAAAGTGAGCAAAGAGATGGGCACGCTCCCCTTAACCATGAAAGCGAAGAACACCCTTCTCACCTATAACGAAAAGCTTGAAGGGAATCTCGATAAGGTATTCACGAAGGACGGGGTGTCTATCCTCGTCAAGGAAGACAATACCCTTGAGCTCTCTTACCTTTTCCAGAACCTTTGGATCAAACCTCTTAAGAAAGAGGAGATCATCAAAGTCCTTAAGCCAAACAAGAGCCTTTTGCAGACCGTCTCAGTCAACAAGGATTTGAAGGACAAAGAAGAAATATTTGGCCTATTGGCCAAATCAGGGGTGACAAGAATCACCGCTTTAGGCGATAATTCACGCATGCTCCCAGGTGAAAGCCACGATGGCGAATACGCCTTGAGACGCTACATGAGGATCGTGGAGAGGATTAAATAATATGATTCGACTTGGAAAAGCTTCAGGAAGCGTCGGATTAGGCGCTTTTTATTGTGGGCTTGGCGTTTTCATGATTGCCTTCTATACGATCATCATGATCTTGATCAATAACAGCTACAGAGAATTCAAAGTAGACGCGTCCATCTTTGGTGAACCAAGGATTGTCATCTCGTTCACCCTGCTTGTTTGCGTAAGCCTTTGGATGTTCGTTTTGGGTGTTTTCGAAATCAAAAGAGGGCTCATCGACAAAAAGGTCAAGGCAAACGGCAAAAGAAGCGTCTGCAGAATCGAGGATTTCAAAGTCAGATCAAATAGATACGGCCACACGATCTGGATGGATGTGAAGTTCAAGACCGCCAGCGGAAAAGAAGACCGCTACTCTGCCAGAGTCGGCCAAGATGCGATCAACAGATTCCAGCAAGGCATGTCAGTCGAATGCTACGTCCTTGGTGAGAACTGTTACGTCGACCCGAAAAATTTAAGACTCGTCGAAAGGGAAGACTTATAAAGATGAGACCTGTAAGAACCCAAGGCAGCATTGCCGGAGGCGTCGCTCTTATCTTTGGCTTCGCATTATTCCTTGCCTTCATGATCGTCGATATTATTAGAAACGAATCGATCGTGTTAATCATCGCTATGGGGCTTATTGCCCTTATTTCCCTCGCCATCGCCATCTTTGGCATCAGGAGAGGCCTCATCAACAAAAAGGTCGCTGCCAAAGGCAGAAGAGGCAGATGCGTCATTGAGAAATTCGAAACCATTGGCGGCAGAAGAGGCGAAACAACAATCTGGATGACCGTTTCCTACGTTGACGATTCAGGCCAAAAACAACAATACGCCGCAAGAGTGAATGACGAAATCATAACCAACCTCAAAAAAGGAATGGTCTTAGAGTGCCGCATATTGGGAAAAGAGTGCTACGTCGACACAGACAACATTAGAGTCATCGAAGAAGGAGAAACAGATGAATAATGGCAGATATCAAGGAAGCGTTGGAGGCGGAGTGTTCTTCATCATTTTCAGTCTAATGCTCATGGGAGTCGGATTCTGGATGCTATCGAGCTTCGGATTCTCCAGCATACATAGCCTCATGTTAGTCGTCATGATTATGGCCGGGGCTTTCACGCTCGTCGTTGGAATCATGGCCATTAGGAGAGGCAAGATCGACAAAAAGGTTGCCGAGCACGGAAAAAGAAGCACCTGCATCGTCTCCGAGTTCAGAGTCATCGGACACAGGTATGGCCACAGCATCTGGATGGATGTCATCTATAAGGATGAGCACGGAATTGACCGCCGCTACTCGGCTAGAGTGGGCACCGATGCCATCACCAACCTCAAAAAGGGCATGCGAATCGAATGTTATGTCCTTGGCAATGAGTGTTATGTCGATCCAAACAAGATTAGAGTCGTTGACGAAGATGCTTTTTAAGGAGGGACGGAAATGCGTTACGAAAAGACCAAAGGCTACTTAATTTGCGCAATCGTTTGTTTTGTCGTTTCAGGATTATTGCTTTGTTTAGGCATTGTCGGCGCTGTTATGCAAGAAATAGATGGACAAAGATGGTCGGATTTTGGAAAGATTGCCGTTTCAGTGTATCTCATCATTCCCTGGCTCATCATCTTAGGGATAGCTTGCGTATGGAAAAATAACGTCAATAAAATCGTCACCGAAGGAAAAAAAGGCGTTTGCACCATTACAGGGTTTCAAACCCATTACAGCAGGAGAGGGAGAGGCGTTCTGATGGATGTCTCTTTTAAAGACAAACGTGGAGAAGAGCACATTCACACGCAAGTAATGGACTCAGGCACCGAAATAACCCTCAAAGTAGGCATGCACCTCGAGTGTTATATTCTTGGCGACAAATGCCAAATTGATGAGAACCATATTAAAATCATCGACGAATCATCGCTATCTATAGACGATGCAATCGATTTCTAAGAGCCACTGGAAGGTGGCTTTTTATCAAAACGTGCTATATTGAAAGCGATTTTTGAACGCTTTTTGCAGGTTAGAGAGTCTTATTGTTAGGAGGAACAACAATGAAACATAAAGTCCAACTGCTACTCCCCTTGATCTTTGAATTGCGCCAGACGCTCCTCACAATAGCTCTGCTTTCAAATCCGCAAGAGACTATCCAGTCGTCAAACAAGCTCCTCGCTTAGAGAGCTTTTCAGAGGTTGCCTATTACGCGCCATACGCAAACGCCAACAACGATGACGTTCTTGTAAAAGCCAAGCAAATGCTCCTTGACGATGTTGCCGAGAACTCTGTAGAAGTATCTGAAGCAACTTCGATGGTCGGAGAATATAGCGAAGCCTCTCGCCCAGAAACATCAGAAGAAGAACCTGATTTGTCATATTCGAATACGGACTATTATGATGAACAGGGCAGACTCCACTACCCAATCGAAATCAGGCCAACATACACTTTCAGCGATTTCGTCTACTTCGATTTCACAAGCGAAGAATGTGATTTCCTTGAAGCCAACATCGGCAACGGACTTATCCATGGTTTGATGGTCCAAACCGAAATATATGGCGAATTGATGATCGTCCTCAAAAACGAAGACAGATACTTCTCATGCTTCCTCAATGGAGGAGGTGGCGGAGAATACCGTTTCAGCGCTCACAAATTCATCGAAGGTTTTGATCTCGTCAAAGACTTTGATTTGAAATTCCCAATCAATGTGGCTATCGATAGAGAAAACGATGACCCAGTGTCAATTGCCTTTGGCGGACAACCAGCTTTTAGCATCGACCAGGAATCTATTAATAGAGAAGACTCTATCACAGTGTCCGTTAATGAACTTAGGGCGCATTTCGGTTTAGAACCAGATCCGAGGTTTGAATGATTATGAAAAGGAACAGATTATTGCTCATCCCAGCACTTCTTTCATTTTTGCCTTTAGCTGGGTGCGCCACCACCGATAGCGAATACTTTACAGTTACCGTCTCCGATGACTCAAAAATTGTAGTAGAAATGCCACATAAGCTCGGAGAAAAGCCATCAGAGAAGTTCAAGCCTGGAGACGGTGTGATTTTTAGAGTGAGCGTGGTCACAGACGTTGACACAGTCGTCAGGTTAAATGGAGCTAGGCTTTATTCCCAAGATTTCAAATATGGCGATGAATCAGAAGAGAATCGTTGGTCCATCGCTTATGCTTTCGTCATGCCAAAGGCAGACTGCGAAATAAGCGTCTATATCAGTGGTGGCATGTGGTAAAATGAATGCATGAAAAATAGGCTTTGCTTATCCGGAATTATCTCTTTGATTCTTTTGTCTGGCTGCGGTAACAAAGGCCCTGAATTTACCCTATATACCGACGGCGAACCAATCCAGGATGGAGATGTGACCATCACAGTCAATCCTCCATATGAGCAAGCCAAGAGTTTTAGCATCATCTTCTCCACTGCCAGTGCCGAACCTATCAAATTAACCTTTGGCGATTGGAAAATCGTCCGCGAATCAGACAGCACCGAATACGAATCCACTTGCACTCCTCTAGGACTTGGCAAGGAACAAACCATTAGTTCGGAAAGGTTCTTGTCATTGGTTTTTAGGGCAGAAATACCAACCACATTCAGTGAGGAGCATTATAGACTGGTCTTACATTATGAAACGACCACTCTGACATGCCACCTTTACGATCAGTTTGAGAAGAGTTACCCTTCGTTCGATCCTAAGTCATACAAATAAAGTCGATTGCTAACCCGCTGCAAAATGTGGCGGGTTTTCTTTTTCTGTAAACCCTAGTTTGCATTATGTAAAGTATTGTTTACGCACTTTTTGCGTATGAAATAGACAACAGATTAAGGAACTTAGAAATTTACATAAAGCACCACTAACACTAGTGTTAACTATATATTTGTAAAGGTTTTTAAATTGACTAGATAAGAAAATAATGTGTTTTATGTAAAATACTATTGACACGAAAACGAGCCTAAATATAAACTATGCAGCATGTGGGACGCCAAAAGTCCCCAAAGTCTATGGGAGAAAAGATATGACTATAGAATTTTGGTATTTAATCGGTGCGGCTCTCGTCTTCTTCATGCAAGCGGGATTCGCCATGGTGGAAACAGGTTTCACCAGAGCCAAGAACGCCGGCAACATCATCATGAAGAACTTGATGGACTTCTGTATCGGTACAGCGGTTTTCATGGTCCTAGGTTTTGGACTCATGATGGGTGAAGATGCCCTCTTCGGTTTGATTGGCATCCCAAACATGGATTTGTTTGCGAATTTTGCCAAGTTCATTGAAGCTCCGGCAGAAGGATTCACCGGTGCCTCGACATTCGTCTTCAATTTGGTCTTCTGCGCCACCGCGGCCACAATCGTCTCTGGCTCCATGGCAGAAAGAACCAAATTCTCCTCCTATTGCATTTATTCCGCGATCATCTCTTTGATCGTTTACCCAATCGAAGCCCACTGGATCTGGGGCGGAGGCTGGTTAGCTGGCCTTGGCTTCCATGATTACGCTGGTTCTACTGCCATCCACATGGTTGGCGGCATCTCCGCTTTGATCGGCGCCATCATGCTTGGACCTCGTATTGGCAAATACGTCACCGATAAAGATGGCAAAGTCGTCAAAATCAACGCTATCCCAGGTCACTCCATTCCTCTTGGTGCCCTTGGCGCCTTCATCTTATGGTTCGGTTGGTATGGCTTCAACGGCGCTGCCGCCACAACAACTTCCGAATTAGCGACCATCTTCCTTAACACCACAATCGCTCCAGCTATCGCCACCGTCACCACGATGATCTTCACCTGGATCAAAAACGGCAAACCTGATGTCTCTATGTGCATCAATGCTTGCTTAGCTGGTTTGGTCGGTATCACCGCTGGATGTGACGCTCTCGACGCTATTGGTGCTACCGTCGTCGGTATTGTCTCCGGCTTCCTCGTAGTCGTCGTTGTCGAAGTCCTCGATCTCAAACTCCATATTGATGACCCTGTCGGCGCTGTCGGCGTCCACATGGCTAACGGTATCTGGGGAACCCTTGCTGTTGGCTTACTCGCCAACCCTGCTGCCCCAGCTGGTTTGAAAGGCTTATTCTACACTGGTGATTGGACCCTCTTCGGCGTTCAAACATTAGGTTTCATCGCTGTTGCCGCTTACACAACCCTCTTCATGGGCCTCTGCTTCTTCATTATGAAAAAGACCGTTGGCTTACGTGTCAGCAAAGAAGAAGAACTCAAAGGTCTTGATAGCACTGAGCATGGTCTTCCATCCGCTTACGCCGACTTCGCCCCCTCAACCGTTGCCTATGCCGATTACATCAACGAAGACACCGTTGTCGTTACTGGTAGTGTTCCACCAGCGGAAGCTGTTTCAGTAAGTGTTATGCCAAAGGTTGAAGCTGCTCCAGCCGCTAAGACCAAGAAACCTGTTGGTCCTAAGTTCACCAAAGTCGAGATCATCTTCAAAGAAGAACGCTTATACGCTCTCAAGGATGCGATGAGCAAATTAGGAATCACCGGCATGACCGTCTCCCACGTTATGGGTTATGGCGTGCAACAAGGTCATAAGGAAATGTACAGAGGCGTCGAAGTCGAAACCAACTTGATGCCAAAAGTCCAAGTCGATATGGTCGTCAGCAAGATTCCTGTAAGAGAGGTTATCGATGCTGCCAAACGCGTCCTCTACACTGGTCACTTCGGTGATGGCAAGATCTTCATCTATGATGTCGAGAATGTCGTCAAAGTGAGAACCGGCGAAGAAGGTTACGACGCCCTCCAAGACGAAGAATAACGAACATAAAACACCCACTGCCACTAGATAATTCATCTGGCGGTGGGTTTTTTGTTGAGAAGAAGAGACAACAAGACTAGAATACTTCGCCGTATGGGATTGATTGATATTCTATCAATAGTGGCGATGGTTGGGATGATCCTGCTTATCATCTTCTACCCAACTCTCAAAATAGGGAAACTCCATTTCAGCACCTTCTATTTCCCGTTGTTGTTAGTCGCCCTTATCTTTCTTATCTTCCCTGTCTTCGATAAAGGCGAGCTTCAAAAAGCCCTCTTCACCAATAACCCGATCAACCCTCTTAAGATTCTTATCCTTTTCCTTTCGGTATCAGTTCTATCGATTGGACTAGATAAGTCGGGGTTCTTTTCTTTCCTTGCTTCCTGGTCGATCAAGAAGGTCAAGCAGTCGCAACACGCACTCTTCTTGTTCTTATATCTTTTCATCTCGGTGACCACGGTCTTCACCTCTAATGACATCGTCATTCTTACCTTTACTCCGTTCATCATCCACTTAGCGAAAGAAGGAAAGTTCAAACCGTTGCCGTACCTTGTCATGGAGTTCGTCGCAGGCAATACCTTCTCCATGCTTCTAGAGATCGGAAACCCTACGAATATCTACCTTTCCACCGTATTTGATGTGGGTTTTGTCAGGTATTTTGAAGTTATGGCCATCCCAACTCTTATCATTGGACTCTTCTCAATCGCCATCCTTTTGCTTGTCTTCCATAAGGATTTAGCCAAGCCGATCGAACACTTCGACGTCGAGGTCAAAAAGGTTGAGGACCCATTCCTCATGTATGTCTCTTTGATTCATTTGGGACTCGCGATCATCTGCTTAGCCATCTCAAACATCATCAATATCGAGATGTGGCTCATCACTTTGGGGTTCGCTATCTCAATGAGCCTTATCGTCCTTGTCTATTCCATCGTAAGAAAGAAGAACGAAATCGGGATCATCTACAAGAAGCTCCCCTACTCCCTCGTCCCTTTCATCCTTTCGATGTTCGTCATCATCATGGCGGAGGACGGGACTGGGTTGTTCGCTCATTTCGCAAGCGCCTTAAACGGCATCGAAAACCCTGTCTTCCAAGGATGGGCTTATCTTGTCAGTTCGACTTTGGCCTGCAACTTCGTGAACAACATCCCAATGTCCTTGATGTTCAGTAGGATTCTCGATGGCAATCTTGTCAGCGTATTCAGTACCATCATCGGCTCTAACTTAGGAGCCTTGCTCACTCCAATCGGCGCACTAGCCGGAATCATGTGGATGAGCATCTTAAAACACAAAGGCATCCACTTCTCCTTTGGAGAGTTCATAAAATTCGGAGCGGTCATCACTGGGTTTATGCTCATTGGTGCGCTTGGTGCAGTCGCTCTTATCCCGCTCTTCATATAAAAAACCGCCAGGTTTGATCCTGACGGTTCTCTTTTTTTGTTTTATTGCTTATTTCGCAAGCTTCTTTTCGATTGAAGCGAGAAGGTCGCCGACGGTTTTGAACTCGGCTAATTCCTCTGGGCTGAATTCGATGCCGTATTTATCTTCTAAATCAAGACACATCTCAACGACATCGAGACTGTCGAGTCCGAAATCTTTGAGGGACTTGGCCTCATCGATGGCCTCAACTTTCATTCTTTCGCAAAATAGCTTGCGGATTTCAATCATTTGGTCTGCGCTCATAAAATGCACCTCACAATGTGCCTATTATATGTGGGAAAAAGGGTGGGTGCAAGCCTAAGCCCCTCTTTAGAGGGTGACCGTAATATTTGGATTGGCGAACTTGACGCTTCCGTTAGCTTCGATGGTGATTTCTTTGTTCACCGCTTCAGCGCTTGCGGTGAAGGCCGGGATGAGGATTCCGAGGATTGCCCCGAAAGCCGCTAAGACAAGAACCATGCCAAGAAGTTGTCCTTTGAGTTCTGACATAAACGCACCTCCTTTCCTAATCGATGTATCCGATCATCACGCTTCTTGACACCTCGAGAACCATGGTGTCGCGAGAAATGATGATGGGTTCGTATTTGCGGACGACGACGAATTCGATGATTCCCCCTACTTCGACATAATCCTTGCCAATAGGCAAGATGTCCGCTTTAGCGCATTCCCTCACGTAATTCCTGGTCTGTTTGCTAATGCCGCCCTCTAAAGAGATAAGGTGGCCCGCTGTGACTGCGGCCGTGTCGAGAACGCTATAGATTTGTTGGATGGTTGTCAGGTCGCCGACATAGGCCATGACCTGAATCGAGAAAAACAAAGAAAGAAGAAAACCTAAACTAGATCCCATATGCAAGATTCCCCATGATTACGACGATTGCGACGATGATTAGGCCCATCGTCAAGGCGCTGTCTGCCAAAGGCAGGAAGTTGTTGTTATTGAGAGTGCTTTCGAATTTGCTGAGCTCGTATTTCCTTTTCTCCGCGGCCACGGAAGAGAAGACGCTTTCGAATTGCTGGATGTAGGTGGAAGAGCCACCTTCGTTGCCCATCTTGTAGATGCTTATCATCACTTGGCGGATCTCTAGGCTCTTGAAATGTTCGGAGAAAGTTAGATACGGCTTCACGCTTTTGTCTTTGTCGATTTCCTCTAGGAGCGTCCTTAGGAGGTCGCTCATGTCCGGTGAGCTATAACGAATGCAGTCTTCCAAGGCGTTATAGACCGGCCTACCGTTGCCAACGAAGATCTTGAAATAGGAGAAAACGTGAACGAATTCCTTCTCAAGAGCCTCATATTTGACCTTCTTGACTCTCGAGGCTTTTCCTAAGAGGAAATAGTCTCCTACAATCGCTAGAAGGATGATCGATAACGAAGCGATTAAGACCTTGGTCACTTTGTAGGCGAAGAAAGCGACCGCGATGAGAAAGATGTTGCCAACAATCATGAGGGCGATCTCTTTCTTTGGGTTTAAGCCAGCTTCTTTGAGAGTGAGAGCCCAGGGCTTTTTCGGTTTTTTCTTTTTCTTCATGTCATTTCCTTTCTAGGCTCATCTTCTCGCCTGTGTATGACCTTACGTAAATGTAGAAAGAGATGATCGCGATGATGAAGTAGGCTGAAGCCGTTAAGAGATAAGGGATGTTCCTCGTCAATGTGTCGTAGAAGTTCGATAAGCCAAAGCGGAGGAAGGCCAAGACAACGGTGCTCAGGAACCAAAGAGAACCATATTGGACGAGGGATTTCTTTCTGATGGTCTCTAAGGAGTTGTTCTTTTCCTCGTTGAAGGTCGCTTCGTTAAGCAAAGGCGAGGCAATCTCAATGAGGTCCCCTCCCTCCTCGATATAGGCTTTGACGATGGAGAGAAAGACGTGATAGATGTCTTCCTCAAAATACCTAGGGAGATATTCGAGTTTCTCCATCGTGGTCATTACGGCTATAGATTCAAGAACGGCTTTCTCCTCCCCTTTTGCATCAATCGTGGCGTCCTCAAAGGCCTGGTCGAGCGATGATGTGACCGAAAGCGAGATGATGAAGTGATTGATGAAGTTGAACACTTCATGGTGTTTCCTCCTTTTGTCGAGATACCTTTTGATGAGGGGCTTAATGAAAACGAAAGAGATGACGAAATAGGAAAGGAAGACGATGCCGGCGATCATGACGGAGCTCGTCGTCACGTAGGCGATGACCCCAAAATAGAAGGACAGAAACAAGTAAGCGAAGATGCCTTTCATGCCTTTTCTCCTTTCGTATAGAGCACGGTTATCTTTTTGCTCTTCTCATCTAAATGCCCAATCTCCTTGATATAGCGCCGTATTGAGCCATCTGGCGCGTTTTCCTTCTCGACATAGACGAAATAGCGAAGGTGTCTCGAAATGTCTTCCATGAGCTCGTCTTTGAAGAGCCTCCTGTTACCAATCATCGCAAGCCTGGCGACGCGATCAGGCATGGCCCTTAGCTTTTCGGCGTGGATTGTGGTGATGATGGGGTGTCCGCTCATGGCGCTAAGAAGGGCATCGAGCATCTCTTCCCCTCTGGCCTCAGCGATGACGATGTAATCCGGATCGTTTCTTAAGGCGTTCTTGATGAGGGAGGAGAAAGACGCCCCTCTCCCTTGCTCGTTCACTAACCAGGTTGTTAGATCGATGTTCTCGTTCTCAACCATGTCGAGTTCCTCAACGTTGTCGATGACGATGACCCTGGTGCACGGAGCCATGTTCTGAAG
The DNA here is from genome assembly GCA_902793515.1 of uncultured Erysipelotrichaceae bacterium. Lineage (GTDB taxonomy): Bacteria > Bacillota_I > Bacilli_A > RFN20 > CAG-826 > UBA4951. The sequence continues at coordinate 23,793 of CADBDO010000026.1, forward strand.
GAGCCATTTCTGGAGTTCGGTTTTGCCGCTAGAGACCTTTCCTCCAATGACAATCGATTCGCCGTTTTTGATCAAACGACGCAGGATTTGCATGGATTTT
>CADBDO010000027.1 GCA_902793515.1 uncultured Erysipelotrichaceae bacterium
CTCACGAACGTTTCTTCCAAACCTTTCCGCTAAGAATGAAATGACCTCTGGATCGAAATCATCGACGGTTAAACCATCGGAGTGGTTGATTTTCATCTTGAGAATCTGCTCACAGGTGGTTTTCTCAGGAGTATTAATAGATAAAGGTAAGCCTTGGGTGAATCTGGTCCTCAATCTTTCATCAAGATCTTGGAGTTTCGCTGGTGGTTGATCGCTTGTGAGGGCAATCTGCTTATTCATTGAGTAGAAGTGGTTATAAATAGAGAAGAAAGTCTCCTCTGTTGCTTTCTTGTTAGATAGGAATTGAACATCATCAACGAGAAGAACATCGACTGAGTTCTTAAACCAATCAACAATCGACATACCTTCCTTATCGCCTTTGACGTATTTCACATACTCATCAAGGAATTCCTGGGCATGGACATAAAGAACCCTCTTATTTGGGAATTTCTCTTTGATCGCATTGCCGATCGCATGGAGAAGATGGGTCTTTCCTAAACCACTGTCACCATAAAGGTAAAGAGGGTTATAAAGGCTGCCGGGATTTTGGCTGATCATCAAAGAAGCTTGGAAGGCTTCAAGGTTGGATTGACCAGAAACAAACGTCTGGAAAGTGTAGTTAGGATTAAGTACAGAATCTGAAAAATATTCAGGTTTTGCAGGCTTTTTTTCATTAATTGTCTTCAAATCACTCTCAACGACAAACGACAATTCAAAGTCGCTGCCAGTCGCTTCATTGATCGAAGAATTAACGATATCGATGTATTTCATCTTGATGATTGTGGCGGCCAAACCGCTATTCACAACCACGATGATTTTGTTTCCTTCAATTGAGTGAATGTAGCTCTCGGCAAAAAAAGAATCGTAGACAATGTTGTCTGCGAGTTTGGTCTTAATTTTGCTCAAAGTGCGGTCCCAAAGAGCTGTGAGTTCACTGATTGTTAGTTCCATAGAAAAGTTGGTAGAGAAAATTTACCACAATTCTTTAATAAGAAACCATCTTTTTTATTGTAAAAATTGACTTATCAACACTTTTTTGCGGAAAAACCACTGATAAAGCGCCTACTTTTTAATTTATAAACCGGATTGACTGTGGAAAACTTGTTGAAAAAATGTAAAAGAATTAAAAAATGTGGACAACCACATAGTCAAAATACCTATCAACAATTACATTTTTGCTAAATGAAAGCCCTTAACTAAGGATTCTCAAACTAACCACATAAACCACAGTTGGAAATATACCGTTTTGTTGATAAGCCTCATCAAACATCGTCATTATAAAAGTACTAATTTTTAGCTTTTGTAAGCTTTAAATTTTTTTGATATTTAAGACTGTGGTTAACTATTCCCATAAATGTAAAATCAAACGTATTTTTCGGTTTTCCCACCTATTTTTGAGTCACCGCAACCTATTAATAAGGAAACACGCACGCGAGGGAAGTCATTAATTCTGTTATTGTTTTACTATGTAGTAAAACTTATAATCTCTTAGCACGTAAGTGAACCTCGGAGGAAAAGTACATGAAAAAAACATACCAACCATCTAAAATCAAACACGCTAACGAAGCTGGATTCCGTAACAGAATGTCCACCCACAACGGCCGCAAAGTCTTAGCCCGTCGTCGCGCCAAAGGCAGAGCCAGAATCGCTGCCTAATTTTTCCTTTTTGTTTTAAGAACGCCTAATGAAAAAAGAGAACAGAATTCTCAAATATGAAGAGTTTTCCGAAATTATCGGTTCATCTAGGCGTATAAGAACGCCGCATTTCCTGATCAACGCTCGCAAAAGAGAAAGCGGAGAAGCCAGAATCGGAATCTCCGTCAGCAAAAGAAACGGTCATGCGGTAACCCGCAACAAGATTAAAAGGCAGATCAGATACATGATCGGCCAAGGCTTCGACCTGAGTCGCCCGGTTGATATCGTGATTGTGGCGCGTGCTGCATACGACACTGCGGATTTTGAAAAAGAAAAACTAGAACTCATCGATGCCATCAAAAACATCGGAGAATAACAACCTTGAATAAACGCACGAAAGTTAAATTGCTTGGAGCGCTTGGCCTCCTTGAATAAACGCACGAAAGTTAAATTGCTTGGAGCGCTTGGCCTTGCTGCAGGGACCTTGATGCTTTCAGGCTGTGTTTCGAATTTCTGCTCAGATATCGAAAAAGCGCGCATCGCTTACCCTTACGACCAAGGCGTTACCGTTTATGTTGATGGGGAATCTTCTGTTCCTGAGGAATATAGAACCCCAGATCTTTCATTCCAGCCTTTAAAAGATCAAGGCAATGAGAATCTTTGGGCATACATCCCTGTTGACGAAAATGGTTATTACGCTGCCAAAAAAGCAGATTTTTTAACGAACAATATCATAAAAAGCGCGGTCAGCAATAAGGTTTCCATCCCGTCTTATGAGTATTTCAAAAAGATGGATCAGAAACTTTTGGAGGCCGCTATTTCAGCAGCAAAAGCAGATGGTATCACCATCACCGAAGCTTCTTTAACCGCCGCCAAAATCAACCCATTCAGCGTAGCTGATTGCGTTGGAAATGAAGAAGGCGTCACCGTTACCGAGGACAGCATCCTTAGAAATTATGGTTACCTCAAATTCATCACCAAAACCTTTGATGCCGAATCCGGAAACACAACCATTAAATTCGACTTCGGCAACTGGGACAAATGGACTGAAGAAATCCAAAAAGAAATTGATACTGCCAAACCAGGAAGCGGTTCTGCTAGCGTTCCAAACGCCGACTTCACCGCAACTTACAAAGGTGGATTCAACTCTCTTACCAACGGTGTTCGTACCTGTATCACCACCAAAGAAGGAAACTATGGCCACTATGGCGCTTCCAACAACTGGCAGGTCAAAATGGAATCGATTTCCTGGGGAGAAGCTTGGTCACACGGCTTCCTCGAAGGCTTGATCGTCTATCCTGTTGCTTGCTTAGTTGATGCCCTTAGTAATGCATTCGACCCAGGTTTATCTGGTGTTGGTCAGATTTGGGCTCTCGTCCTTACCACGATAATCGTGAGATTGTTGGTCGTCTTATTGACCTTCAAGAGCACCCTTGATCAGCAAAAGATGACTGCTTTGCAGCCACAAATTGCGAAGATCCAGGCGAAATATCCTAATTCCAATACCAACCAAGCCGAGCAAGCTAGAGTTTCTCAGGAAACCATGGCTCTTTATAGAAGAAATAAGGTCAATCCTCTTTCCTCTATCTTGGCCATCGTTGTTCAATTCCCTGTCTTCGTTTCTGTTTGGGGAGCTCTCCAAGGATCAGCCGCCCTTTCTAGTGGTGAAGTCTTAAACCTTAGATTGAGCGATCCTCTTTCTTCTGTTCTCGCTAACTTCTCGGGAACCTGGTATGCAAACACCACCGGTTGGTGGACTGCTGGCGTTCTCTTTGTTCTCATGGCTGCGACCCAGTTCTGCGCAATGAAGTTGCCACAATGGATCAATGCTGCCAGAAACAAAAAACTTTCCAAAACCTCGGCCAACCCTGCCGCTGATAAAACAGCCAGAACCCAAAAGATGGTCTCTTGGTTCATGTTAATCTTCACCATCATCCTTGGCTTCTCGCTCCCTGCCGCTATGGGCGTCTATTGGACGATTGGTGGTCTCGTCGCTATGGCTCAGACCGCGATCATCCAGCTCATCATGCGTCGTAAAAAAGATCGTTAGGAGGACCACATAAATGAAACATTTCACCAGCAAAACTGTTGAAGAAGCCGTTCAGGCCGCCAGCAAAGCCGTCAACATCCCGGCTGAGCAATTGATCTACAAAGTCATCGAAGAAAAGAAAGGCTTATTCGGAATCGGCAAAGAAGCCACCATCGAAATCTACGATATTGATGATGCCGCCGCCTTCGCTGAGGAATATCTCAAAACCGCTCTTGGCGGAATGGGTGTCGAAGCCGAAACCTCTTCAACCATCGACGAAGACATCATCCACGTCAACATCAATTCCGAGAGAAACCCAATCCTCATCGGTAAAGGTGGACGTACCCTCCAAGCTCTTAATGAGCTTGCTAGACTTGCTGTCAGCAACAAGTTCCGTCACAGATACAGGATTCTCCTTGATGTCGGCGGATACAAAGAAGACAAATACGATCGTCTTCAGTGGGTTGCCAAAAAGACCGCTCGCGAAGTCGTTAAGACCAAGGTCAGCGTCAAGCTTGATCCGATGACCGCTGATGAGAGAAGAATCATCCATAACACTCTCAACGGCATGAGCCACATCAAAACCGAATCAAGCGGTGAAGGTCACGACAGAGCCGTCACAATCAAATACGTCGACTAATAATTAAAGCAGGTTGAAAAAGACCTGCTTTTTTTGAAAAATCTTCAGCAAATCCCAATCGTTTTATGTTTTTAGAACGAAAACGCCCTTTTACCTTTTAACAAAGGTATAATTTGTTTGTGAATAACGTAATCATCGCCTTAGCAACACCGCCGCTCAAAGGAGCGCTAGCCCTCATCAGAGTCTCTGGAGACGGAGCCTTCGAGATGACTGACCAGATCTTCAGCAAGAAGGTCAGCGGCACAACCAAAAGAGAAATCTATTACGGAACCTTAAGTGACAACGGTCAGCCAATAGATGTTGTTTTGCTTTACGCCTTTAAAGGACCAAACACCTTCACCGGCGAGGATATCGTTGAGATCTCCTGCCACGGGTCCATGCTTATCGCTAATCAGATTATCGAGGCCTATATAAAGAGAGGCGCTAAATACGCAACCCGCGGAGAATTCTCTTCCCGGGCCTTCTATAACGGCAAAATGGACCTTATCGAGGCTGAATCCGTTAACGATTTAATTAATGCCACAACCGCCGAATCCAAGAACCTTAACTTAATGTCTTTAAGCGGTGAAACAAGTAAGCTTGTTGACCCTCTAAAGAAGCAAATTGCCGACCTTCTAGCTTTGCTAGAGGTTAATATCGACTTCCCTGAATACGAGGATATCGAAGAGATTAACGAAAAGACCATAGTTACCCATATCGACGAGATCAGAAGGACCATCGCAAACCTCATTAAAGGCGGAAAAGAAGGAAAGATCGTCAAAGAAGGTTTAAAGGTTGCTATCGTTGGCGAACCAAACGTCGGAAAATCATCACTTTTGAACGCTTTGATGAATGAAGAAAAAGCCATCGTTTCGGATATTCCTGGAACAACCCGCGATGTTGTTGAAGGAGACGTTTCAGTTAAGGGCATCTCGCTTCATTTGTTAGATACCGCCGGCATCAGAAACAACGCCGATAAAATTGAAGCCCTTGGCATAGCCAAGAGTGAAGAATCGATCACCAAAGCAGACCTCATTATTCATGTCATAGATGCCGAAAGGGGCGAATCTCCAGAAGATTTGAGAATAAGAGACCTCGCCAAAGATAAGATTTTGATCACCGTCTATAACAAGAGCGACCTCATTAAGAACGCAGATAAAGATAAGCTCTACATCAGCGCGATCAACAAAGACATTAAGCCTCTCTTAGAGAAGATATACGAAGAACTCGGTTTATCTGACGAAGCGTTCACTTCCCCATCGCTTTCTAGCGCTCGCCAGCTCGGTTTATTGATGAGCATCGACGAACATTTAGCTAAAGCTAAAGAGGACGCTTTAAAGCAGGCTCCAATCGATTTGGTGTCGGTTAACTTAATGGCCGCTTATAACGGCTCCAGAGAGCTTTTAGGAGAAGGCGCCACCCTTGATTTAACTGACGAGATTTTCTCAAGGTTCTGCGTAGGAAAATAGAATGCTCGACTCACATTGCCATTTAAACGATGACGGTCTCTTTGATAAGAGGGCGGAATATATCAAAAACGCCAAAGAAGCAGGCGTTTCTTTAATGGTTTGCATCGGCTGGGACTTAGAAAGCTCCAAGAAAGCCATCCAGATAGCCCATGAATTTGATGGAGTTTATGCTGCCGTTGGTTTTCACCCAGAGAACCTCGAAGGTATTAGCGATGAGGCTTTGGAAGAGATCAAAGGCCTCGCAAAAGACGAAAAAGTCATCGCTATAGGGGAAATTGGCCTCGATTATCATTGGTTCAAAGAACAAAAAGACCACGACAACCAGAAGGTTTGGTTCGTTAAGCAGATCGAATTAGCTAATGAGCTTAATTTGCCTCTTTCCATACACGCTAGAGACGCTAGCGAAGACACTTACACCATCTTAAAAGAGCACCCAGCCAAAGCCGGTTGTGTGCTTCATTGCTATAGTGGTTCTACAGAGATGTTAGAACGCTTTGCTAAGCTTGGTTGTTACTTTGGATTCGATGGCCCAATCACTTATAAGAATGCTGTCGAGCCTAAAGAAAATGTAAAAAAATGTCCAATCGACAAGATCCTCACAGAGACCGATGCACCATACCTTTCACCGGTCCCATATCGCGGCAAACAGAATGAGCCATCACACATCAAAGAAATTCTTCAAACCATGGCGGATTTGCGTGGGATTTCTGAAAAAGAGATGGAAATTGCTGTAGAAAATAACTTTAAAGCCTTATTTCACGTCAAATGAAAGTAAAATACCCTGATGTAATAGTTGTTGAAGGCAAAATGGATAAGGATTTGCTCCAGTCTTTTTTGGATGCAGACATCGTTACAACTAATGGTTCCGAGGTTTCACGTGAAACTATAGAGTACATAAGAGCCTTGTCAAAGACAAGGACGATTGTCGTTTTAACTGACCCTGATGCCCCAGGAAAGAGAATTAGAGACATCTTAAACAGCGAGATTGCGGGGCTCTTTAACGCATTCATCCCAAAAGAAAAAGCCATTAAAAAGCATAAAGTCGGTGTGGCGGAGTCTGATAAAGCTACGATCATGGAAGCTTTGGACCATTTAATGCTCGAAACGAAAGAAAAGAAATCTTCAAATTTGACTATGAACGATTTGTTTGAGCTAGGCCTTGCTGGAGGAAGCGATTCTTCTGCCAAAAGAAAGGTGCTCGAGAACAAACTTCATGTTGATCAGGTTAATGGAAAGACCCTTTTGAAACGGCTTCAGGCGCTTGGATTGGATAGAAAAGATTTAGAGGAGGCTCTTGGCAATGAATGAAGAACAATATTTTGAAAAAATCGCTGAGTATAAGCTTTTAGCAAAACACGAAGTTGGCCAAAACTTTCTTATTGATGCCGACGCAGCCAAGAAGATTGTCGATTTAGCCGAGATTGAAGAAGGCGACAACGTTTTAGAAATCGGCTCAGGCGCCGGGTCTCTTTCATATTTCATCGAACAGAGCGCATCAAAGGCCGATTTGATCGATATTGATGAAGGTTTGGTTCAGAAACTTAAGGAAGACTACGCCAACTCAAAGACCGTGAGCCCGATGGTTGGCAACGCCATGAAATGGGATTACGAGAATTACACCAAGATCATCAGCAACCTTCCTTACTACATCACAAGCGCGATTCTTGAGAGGGTTTTGCTTAACGCAAAGAAACTAAAAACCGGCGTTTTCATGGTTCAAAAGGAAGTTGTTTCTAGACTTAAGGCGCCTCAAGGAAACGAAGACTATAGTCCATTAGGACTACTTATCAGATATCGTGCCGATTTTGTTAAGGGTTTCAACGTTCCAAGAACATCTTTCGCGCCTGCTCCGCATGTGGATTCCAGCGTCTTCGTTTTGAAGATCAAAAACGACAACCTCGAAGAGGCCAACAAGCTCTATTCTTTGGCGTCTTCTCTCTTCCTCCACAAGAGGAAAACCATCTATAACAACCTCACCCAGCACTTAAAAGATTCAGCCAAGGCCAAAGAGGTTTTGGAGAAAGCCCAAATCAAGCCAAACTTAAGGCCTCAGGAGATATCTTTGGAAGGATATTTAAGCCTACTTAAGGCAATTAGTTGATTTAAAAAATCAAACTAGTAAAATCGTGTTATTCCACTTATGTTATTTGAGAAATCACATCAAATAGTCAAATCCTACGCGAAGATCAATCTCTCGCTCAAGGTTCTCAATGAAAGAGAAGACGGCTACCACAATCTTGAGACCGTCATGATCCCGATTGAGCTTCACGACGTCATCGAAATCGAGAAGCGCCCAGGCGCTTTCGACACGTTCATCACTTGTGATGATATCGGTCTTGCCAATCTTCGTCATAACCTCTGCACCAAAGCGGTCGAAGCTATGAGAAAAGAATTTGGCTTTAAAGATAACTTCAACATCAACATCCACAAGGAGATTCCTTTTGCTGCTGGCTTAGGTGGAGGCTCTTCAAACGCTGCCGCGGTCATCGAAAGCCTTATCTCGCTTCTTAAGATCAAAGCGGAGCCAGAAGTCATCAACCGCATCGCTTTAAGCCTTGGGGCAGACGTTCCGTTCTTCCTTAACACAAAGCCTGCAATTGCCACCTCTTTAGGTGAAAATCTCCAGCAAATCCCTGTTAAAACCCAATATCACTGCCTTATTGTCAAGCCTAAAACAGGCTTAAGCACAGGCGCGATATTCCAGATCTGCGATGAGTTTGAAAAAGAAAACGCAGACACCGAAAAAGTCCTCGAAGGATTGGCCAAAGATGACCTTGAACTTATTGGCCAGGCTACAGGCAACGACTTATATCCACCAGCAGCGTCCGTTTTGCCTGAGGTCAAGAAAGTCGTAGACTCATTGAAGAAGGCTGGATTCCCAGTTGCTGCTATGACTGGAAGCGGATCTGCCTGCTTCGGCTTATCTAAAGACGCTAAATTCGTGAAAGAACAAGCGAAATTATATAAAAATCTTGGTTATATAGTCCGTGTGACCAAAACCATGAAATAAGGAGCTCCGTTATGGAAAAGTACGCAATTATATTGGCGGCCGGCAAAGGCACCAGAATGAAAAGCAAAAGAGACGACATCTCTAAGGTCTCTTTCCCTATCCTTGGCCAGCCACTCGTTAAGTATGTCATCAATGCTTTGAAGCCTCTTGGATTCAAGAAGCTTGTCGCTGTTGTTGGCTTTGGTGGCAAAACCAGCGAAAAGATTGTCAAAGATGAATGTGAAGTCGTTTGGCAGTTAGAACAAAAAGGAACCGGCCACGCTGTCATGATGGCGGGTCCGGTCCTCGAGAAACTTGAAGGCGAAACCATCGTCTGCTGTGGCGATACCCCTCTTCTTACCACCGAAACCTTTGAAGCTTTATTCAAAGCCCACGAAGAGAACGGCAACGCCATGACCGTTATGACCTCCATCCTCGAAGATCCGTTCGGATATGGAAGAATCGTCAAAGTTAACGGAAACGTTACCAAAATCGTCGAGCAGAAGGATGCTACCGAGGAAGAAAGAGCCATTAACGAAGTTAACGCAGGCGTCTACGTCTTCGATAACGCTAAGTTATTTGAAGCGTTAGGCCACCTTACAACGAAAAACGCCGCTGGCGAATATTATTTGACCGACGTTCTCGGAATCTTCGTGAATAACGGCTTTAAAGTTGGCTCCTACCCAGTCAAAGACCCAGACGAAACCCTTGGTGTTAATGATAGAAACCAGCTTTCCATCGCCGCCAAGATCATCCAGAAGCGTATTAATAAGGCCCACATGGTCGCTGGCGTCTCAATTGAAGACCCAGACAACACTTATATCGCTCCAACCGTCAAAATCGGCCAGGATACCACGATTGCTCCAGGCAGCTACATCATGGGTGACACCATTATCGGTGAGGAATCCGTGATCGGTCCAAGCGTCATCATTAAAGATGCAAAGATTGGCAACCACGCCAAAGTCATCTTAAGCAACGTAGTTGGCAAAGAAGTTAAAGACGGCGAGGTCGTTGGCCCATTCGCTAACATCAAATAAGCCGAAAATTACAAGTTTTGCCTCCGGAAACGGAGGCTTTTCTTTATCAAATACAAGCGTTACAATGTATATACAAAAGCGTTACACAAGATTTTAACGAAAATGCCGAAGACAACTTTGAATTTAAGAATAGATAGCAATATCAAAAAACAAGCTGAAAAGGTTGTTGACGAATTAGGCATCTCAATGTCTGCCGCCATCATCCTTTATCTCAAAGCGATCGTCCGCGAAAACGGCATTCCTTTTGATATGAAGGTTAGGAAGCCAGAACCAGTGGAAGCGCCTAAAGCCAAAGCCAAAAAGAAAACCAAGCCAGTTCTCGATGACAATGAGTTTGAACTTCCTGGCAGCGATTCTATCCGTGCGGCGATCGATAAACTTTGATTCGCTTAAAAAAACACCTCTAGAAACACCCCAAATTCAACGATTTCCGATTGGCCTCGCAAATTATCCGAGGCTTTTTTCTTCTGCGCGCGTACGTGCCTTTAAAACGCATAAAAAAAGCAGGCGGTATTTCACGCCTGCGATTTTGTCGTTTAGAGACGATTATTTCTTGCTGTGGGTGATGTTGGCCTGAGCAGCAGCGAGTCTAGCAAGTGGGACACGGAATGGTGAGCAGCTGACATAGTCGAGACCGACTTCATCATAGAACATGATGGAAGCTGGGTCGCCACCGGTTTCACCGCAGACACCGAGCAAGAGGTCTGGGCGGGTAGCACGGCCACGTTCAACAGCAATCTTAACGAGTTCGCCGACACCGTTGACATCGATGGTCTGGAATGGGTCGAATTCGTAGATCTTGCGGTTGTAGTAGTATGGCAAGAACTGACCGGCATCATCACGGGAGAAGCCCATGGTGAGCTGGGTTAAGTCGTTGGTTCCGAAGGAGAAGAACTCTGCCTCTTTGGCAAGGTCCCCGGCGCGGAGGGCGCCCCTTGGGATTTCAATCATGGTACCAACGTGGTAGACGAGTTTGGTGTTGGCTTTAGCCATCTCAGCTTCAACAGCCTCGACGACAACGCTCTTAGCCCACTCGTATTCTTTGAGTTCGCCAGCGAGAGGGATCATGATCTCTGGCTCAACTTCGTGGCCAAGTTCCTTGCTGGCCTTGATGGCAGCCTGGACGATGGCGCGGGCGAGCATGGCGTAGATTTCTGGGTAAGCAACACAGAGACGGACACCACGGAAGCCCATCATTGGGTTGGCCTGGTGGAGCTGTTCGATTCTCTCTTTGACCTTCTTCTCGGTGACACCAAGCTTTTCGGCGATGTCTTTGATGTTGGCTTCGTCGTTAGCTTCTGGTAAGAACTCGTGGAGAGGCGGGTCAAGTAAACGGATGTTAACCATGGAATCTGGGTTAGCAAGATACATCTGGTAGAAGTCGTCAGCGATGAATGGACGGATTCTTTCGAGAGCGGCTTCACGCTGTTCGGCGGTGTCAGAAAGAATCATGGATCTCATGTTGAGGATTCTGTCTGGAGCGAAGAACATACGTTCGGTTCTGCAAAGACCAATGCCTTCGGCACCGAATCTACGGGCGTTCTGGGCATCTTCTGGGGTGTTGCAGTTGGCACGGACCTTGTCGCCACCGAGGTTGGCTGGAACCATCTTGATTTCGCCTTCGTAGACGAGACCAGTGGAACCGTTGACGGAAAGGATATCACCTTCATGGAAGACACGGTCGCCAACTTTGACGATCTTGGCTTCTTCGTCAACAACGATTTCGGTAGCGCCGGCGACGCAGCACTTACCCATGGAACGGGCAACGACTGCGGCGTGGGAGGTCATGCCTCCACGGGCGGTAAGGATAGCTTCGGAGTTGACCATACCGATGATGTCTTCTGGGGAAGTCTCGGCACGGACAAGAACAACCTTCTTGCCAGCATCATGCTGGGCTTTGCATTCTTCAGCGGTGAAGACGATGGCACCAGTGCCAGCGCCTGGGGAAGCTGGAAGACCGTGGATAACGGCGTCATGCTTCTTGAGGTCAGCTTCGTCGAAGGTTGGGTGGAGTAAGTCGTTGAGCTGTTTTGGCTCGACGCGGAGAACGGCTTCTTTCTCGTCGATGAGACCTTCATCAACTAAATCGCAAGCGATTTTGAGAGCGGCTCTAGCAGTTCTCTTGCCGTTACGGGCCTGGAGGAAGAAGAGCTTGCCTTTCTCGATGGTGTATTCCATATCCTGCATATCGTGGAAGTAGTTTTCCATGCGGGTGATGGTAGCCATGAATTCTTTGTAAACTTCTGGCATTCTCTTCTCGAGCTCGTCGATGTGAAGAGGGGTGCGAACACCAGCGACGACGTCTTCGCCCTGGGCGTTTGGTAAGAATTCAGCGTAGATTTTCTTTTCGCCGGTGGATGGGGAACGGGAGAAAGCGACACCAGTGCCGCTGTCTTCGCCCATGTTACCGAAGACCATGCTCTGAACGTTGACGGCGGTGCCCCATTCATATGGGATGCCGTTCATCTGACGGTAAACGTTAGCACGTGGGTTGTCCCAGCTACGGAAGACGGCAGCGACTGCCTCTTTGAGCTGAACATATGGATCGGTTGGGAATTCCTCACCGAAGACGGATTTGTAGTACTCTTTGTACTTGGCAACTAAGCCTTTGAGCTGCTCGGCGGTGACTTCGGTATCAAGTTTGTAACCATTGTCCTCTTTAAGCTTGTCGAGCATCTTGTCCATTTCAGTCCTTGGGTGGCCTTTGGCGATGTTGGTGAACATCAAGATGAAACGGCGGTAGCTATCGTAAGCGAAACGCTCATTGCCGGTAGCTTTGACCATGGCTTCAACGGTGTCATCGTTTAAACCCAAGTTAAGAATGGTGTCCATCATGCCTGGCATCGAGGTACGAGCGCCAGAACGGACAGAAACGAGTAACGGCATTCCTTTGCCGCCGAACTCTTTTCCGGTAAGTTTTTCAACTTCGTGGAGATGGGCCACGACGTCATTCCACACGTAATCAGGAATCTGTTTTCCGGATTTGTAGTAGAGGTTGCAAGCTTCGGTCGAGATTGTGAAACCGGCTGGGATGTTGACGCCAGCGGCTGTCATCTCGGCAAGACCAAAGCCTTTTCCGCCAAGGATTTCCTTGCCGAG
>CADBDO010000028.1 GCA_902793515.1 uncultured Erysipelotrichaceae bacterium
GCTATGCCTATGGCCACACCAAGAACTACCTTCTCGTTAAGAAAAAGAGCGATCATTCACTCCAGAAAACCTTCGACTCAGTTCTTTATGATGAGAACAGCAGGGCCGACTAGCCTTTTTCTTCGATAATTGCCATTATTTTTTCTTCGGTGTAACGAATTCCGTATAAGGTGCTATCGACACCTTACGGAATTTTTATGACATTGACCAAAAATAATTTGACTAACGTAGGTTCTTCTTTATAATTATCCCAGTCCAACAAGGAGGATCGAAAAATGGCAGTCCCGCAGAGAAGAATTGGTAAAACCGCTAAAAGAAAAAGAAGAACTCATTTCAACCTCGCAGCCCCAGCTTTGGTTCAGTGCAGCCACTGTGGTTCAATGGTTAGACCTCACCACGTTTGCCCAGAATGTGGCTACTACGATGGTAAGGATATCCTTCACCTCAAAAAAGGCGAATAATCTGTCTTGAGTTAACGGGTGCTCTTAATCGGGCGCCCTTTTTTATTACTTAAAAAAGACTTAGAATTATATCCATGAAAGTTCTTTTGTATTTTGAAGGGCAAGAAGCCATCAAAACAAGCGGCATCGGCCGTGCTTTAAGCCATCAAATCAGAGCTCTTCAAAGCCAGGGCATCGAATATACCCTTAACCCAAAGGATGATTTCGATATCGCCCATATCAATACCCTCTGGGCCAAAAGCGGTGCCGTCTTGAGAAAATGCAAGAAAAAGGGTATCCCAGTCATCGTTCATGGCCATTCAACCTTTGAGGATTTCAGAAAATCCTTTAAGGCCTGGCAGCTCGTCGCACCTTTTTATAATTCGCGCATCAGGCGCATGTACTCACGCGCGGACCTTGTTATTACGCCAACCCCATATTCCAAAGGCCTTATCGAAGGATATGGATTCGTTAAAAAGGTCATAGATATCTCCAATGGAATCGATCTTCAGGAATATGCCGAAAATCTCGATGCTCAGAAGGCTTTCAGAGAGAAGTTCGGTATCAAAGAAGGCGAGAAATTCGTCATGGGTGTCGGTTTCCCGTTTGAAAGAAAAGGAATCCAGGACTTCTTTGAAGTCGCTAGATCGTTCCCTGATGTCAAATTCATCTGGTTTGGCGCCCTTCAGAAGATCCTTACCAACCATAAAGTCAAAGTTTGGGTCAAGAACCGCCCGGCTAACGCCATCATGGCCGGATACTGCAAAGGCGATCTCATCCATGGCGCTTATCAGCAGGCAACATGTTTATTTTTCCCATCGTTAGAAGAGACTGAAGGTATTGTCGTTTTAGAAGCTTTAGCCAGCCATTGTCCTCTTGTTGTGCGTAATATCGGCGTTTATGAGCCATGGCTCAAAGACGGTGTTAACGCTCACATCGAAAAAGACAACGAAGGTTTCATCAAAACCATCGACTCCTTGCTCAAAAACGGCGAAGACAAAGCCATCCTCGATGAAGGTTATAAAGTGGTTGAGGCAAGAACCCTTGAGATTGTCGGAGGCAAATTAAAAGAGGCTTACGAGAGCCTCCTTAAATAGTTATTTGAGCCACGCTCTTTCAAGCAATGCGCAATAGCTTCTTCCTTTTTCCGAAAGAGGCTTTTTTAGATTCTTGACCTCTTTCCATTCGGTCTTTACATTCTTCAAGTAAGTTTTGGTAGCGCCGTACTTCTTATCGAGCGACAAATCGAAGAGAAGCGACAAGTAGGAGCGGAATGCTGTCTTCTTGAACGCTTCAATAAGCGACTTATCTGGGTTCTTCTCGAGGTAACTTCTGATTAGAGCAAAGACCCAAAGATGCCTTTCGGAACGGTCGGTGCGGTGGACGCTCATCGCGCTGGTTGGAACGTTCTTGTAGTAATAGTAGAGAGGGTCTTTGATGCAGACGACCTTCTTGCAATAAGAGAGCATCGAGATGCAGAAAGCGACATCCTCAAACATATCCTTATGATCGGAGAGGAGAAGCAATGGTCTCTTTTCGATGATTTCTCTCTTCCACATCTTGGTCCAAAGGAATCCGCGGAACGAGACATCCCAAAGGAACGCGGTGATGGTTTCCTTGGTGTTATATGTGGCGCTCGAAGAGAAGGAGAAAGCTTTCTCTTTTTCCTTTTCGTCGACTTGATAGAAAGAGCAGTTAACGCAGTCAGCGTCGGTGTTTCTCATCGTTTTGACAAGGGTAGATAAGCAATCTTTCCTTAGTTTGTCGTCGGCATCCATGAAATAGATGTAGTCACCTTTACTGTCGAGTATGGCTTTCCAACGGGAAAGGGCCTGACCCATGCGGTAAGGCTCTGTATGCACTTTTATCTGATCTGGGTATTTCTCAGCGTATTCCTTAGCGAAGGCTAAGCTGCCATCGCCAGAATCGTCGATGCCCATGATAAGTTCGGTAGGTTCGCTAAAATCCTGGTTGAGGAAGGAGTCGAGGGCTCTTTCCAAAGTATCCCTGTTCCTAAAGACAGGCATGATGACGGAGACGACTGGTTTGTTCATGCCGTAATGATAGCATATAAAACAGTCACTTAAGTGACTAAAAATTTGAAAAAGGTTGCAAAACACCTAGACTTCGATAGAATAATGAAGCACGAAAGAGAGGTGAATCCGATCATGCCAGTCAAAACAGTTCTTCGCGAAGGCGAAAATCTCGATGAGGCCTTACGTCGTTTCAAGAGAAGCGTCAATAAGAGCGGCATTCTCCTCGAATCAAGAAAAAGAGAGTTCTATCTCAAAACCGGTCTTCGTAGAAAAATGAAGTCCGAAATGGCCCGCCGTAAAAAGTGGTAAAAATCATCCCTCAGCAAAATGAGGGATTTTTTATTACCAATTTCTGAAAAAACTGATTTCCCACTCTATATGGTAAGTGATGGGAAATTTTGTTTATCAGGGAGATGAGGAAGGCTGTGGCCTTGCCACCCTCAAAATGCTCCTCTTGGATCTGACCAAGAAAAAAGGCTATCGCTATCTGACTTCGGAGAAAGAGACGGACATCTCGTTAGAGGATATCCGGCAGATCGCTTTCAAAGAAGGCGTCGACATCAAGTGGAAGCGGGCATCTTCTAAAGAAGAATTGCTCCTCGCTTCGAGTTTTCCTTTGCTGATTCTATTAGAAGGAAGCAACAAAGGGCATCTCGTCTACCTAAAGAAAGCCACGAAGAAGAAGTTCCTGGTTTATGACCCTGCCATTGGCAAGAGATGGGTGAAGAAGGAGGATTTCATTAAGGATTTCTCGTGCGTGTATGGTGAGCCCGTTCTCTTTAGCGTCGAGAGCTGTCCTTACACCAAACCGATGATCTTCTCCAAAAAGGGATTCTTCCTCAGTTCATTCACGTCATTGTTAGGAATCGCTTCGCTTTACTTCGGCCTCTATCTATTAGGAAATGAAGATTCTTATATCGTGGTCGCTATTCTGCTTTCCTTATATGGATTGCTGAGCGTTGGGTCACGACTGATCAATGGATTCTTCAGCCGAAGGTTCGATAAGCGGTGGCTCAAATACGTTCCTTCTAATTCAAAGAAGAAACTCGCCAAAAACTACGAGCGTTACTACGCTTTCAAGAGCTCGACCTTCCCAGCAGTCATGACGATTGTTGAGGGAATAAGCGTGGTCTTTGGCCTCTCATTCCTCTTTGGGCTTAATGACCCTTATTTCTACGTGTCCGCCATTGGGTTAAGCATCTATCTCGCTCTCGAAAGCGGCATCTTCAGGAAGAAGGTCATCAAAAAGAAGGAATCTCTTGTCCTTGCCGAAGAGAATCTCCTTCAAGGCAAAGACAATATCCGAGAACAGCTCAAGAAGATGAGTTCAATCAGCAATAAGGCCTTTCAGATCGGGGAAGGTGCAACATATGTTCAAATCATCTATATGGCGGTGGCAATTGGCCTCGCGTTCATCCCTTCAATGATGAGTGAGAACTTCACGTTGAACTACTTCCTTTTCCATTTCTTTGGCCTTTTGGGGCTTGGTCAAGGCATCAGGTCCCTCCTCAATTTCTTCGAGAACCGTTCCGAAAGAGAAAGAGCGTATGTCTATTTCTTAGACAATTTCGTGAAAAAAGAAGACTCAAGATAATTTTATCTTGGGTCGTCATGTGCTAAAGTATTGCCGATATGGAAGTTGTATTTGATAACCCTTACGGAAAAGAATTCGATTGGCTCAACGAGAGATACTCGGAAATAGCCAAAGCCGCATTCTCTTATCTTGATGTGAAAGAGAATTATGAAATCGATGTTTCTCTCGTCGATGATGAGACGATTCATCAGATAAATAGGGACTATAGGAACGTTGACCGCGTTACCGATGTCATCTCTTTCGCATTCAATGACGATAAGGATCCAAACGATCAGATCAACTCCTTAGAGGTGCAAAAGATGTTAGGAGAAATCCTCATCTGTTTGCCACAGGCCAAACGCCAAGCAGCCGAGATTGGAAACACCCTTGAGCGTGAGCTCTCCTTCCTATTCACGCATGGGCTACTCCATTTGCTTGGCTATGACCACATGACACCAGAAGACGAGGCCATAATGTTCCCTCTTCAAGAGAAGATTCTAGGCCTTGTAGGAGATAAAAAATGAAAGTCGGATTCGTATCAATTCTTGGTCTTCCAAACGTTGGGAAGAGCACTTTAATAAACGCTATTCTCTCGAAGAAAGTTTCGATCGTCACTTGCAAATCACAGACAACCCGTGACGCTATCATGGGCGTTTATAATGAGAAAGACCTTCAGATTGTCTATATCGACACTCCAGGCCTTTTCCCAGGTGATGAGGCCCTTTATCAGATGATGGAGAAGAGCGCACGCAGATCCATGTCCGGCGTCGATGTCATCCTTTACGTCATCGACTCCACTTTGAAGAACTACTCAAAGGACGAGGAAACTCTTGCCTCAATCAAGAGTGACGCTCCAATCATCCTTCTTTTCAACAAGATAGATGATGTCAGAGTCGAGCAGATGGAAGCGCTCCTTGCCCATTACAACGAGAAGTACCCAAACTACGAAAAGATTCAGATCTCCGCTAAAACCAACTTTGGTTTGAAAGATATCAAAAACGCGGTGGTGGCTCACCTTTCCGAAGGACTTCCATATTATCCGGAAGATGTTATCACTGACAAAGACAGGCCATTCATGGCCAAAGAAGCCATCAGAGAAGAGCTTCTCCGTTTCTTAAAGGATGAAATCCCTCACGAATGCGCAGTTGAGGTTACTTCTTACGAAGAAAAGGATGGCGGCATCTTCATAAAAGCCACGATCGTTTCCGAGAAAGAAGGCCACAAGGCCATCATCATCGGAAAAGGCGGCGATATGATTAAGAAAATCTCCATGAGCGCTCGCCATAACCTCGAGAAGATGTGGCGTTCCCACGTCACGCTCATTTGCCGCGTCGAATGCGTCCCAGGATGGAGAAACGATCCTCGCAAACTCCAGAAACTAGGATATGGCAGAAAAGACGATTAAGAACATCGAAGGTATTGTCCTTCGTTCAACCCCATACAAAGAAAGTGACGCCATGGTCAATGTTTTGTCGCATGACGGTCTCTTTTCTTTTTTAGGCAGGGGCGTTCAGAAGAACATCAGCAAGAACTTCGCCTCCTGTCAGCTTCTTTCCAAAGCCAAATTCTCTTTGGTTGAGCAAAAGAACGGTGGATACGCTCTTTCAGAGAGCGAGGTCATTTCCTTGCCTGATGGCAAAGGCGATTTGACTAGATTAGCCATCTTCAGCTTCCTTAGTGAGGTCAGCGTGAAGCTCATCTCCGAAGAAGAAGCCGGTCAGATCTATCCTTGGCTTTGCCAAACCATGGATTTGCTCAAAGAGCCAGGCAAAGAAGCCTCCAGTGCATTGATCTACCTATGCCATTTGTTATCAGTCATCGGCTATGGCTTAGAGGTCAATGAGTGCGTCACATGCGGCAAAAAGACCAATATTGTTGGCGTTTCCTTTAGAGATGGTGGGTTTGTTTGTGGCGATTGTGCCTCGCCTTCCATGAAAATGACGCCAAGAAACCTCAAGATCCTTAGATTCTGCTTCAAGTGCGGACTTGAGGATGCCTTAAGGGTCAGTTTTGAGCCTAAAGAGAGTCTTTCTTTATTAAAGAACCTTATTAGTTACGTTGAAGATTTTACTGGCGTCAAAGTCAGAAGTCTTGAGTTGCTTTAAAAACCGCTTTACAATCAAAATAGTTCACTTAAAAAGGGTTGACTTTGAAATTTGTCAACCCCCATATTATACTAGGCTCTCGTAGAGAGAATTTTTTATTCGAAAGGATACATATGGCAAACAAAAACTCATTTGAGAAAATCACAACCCATCTTCAGCAGACCGGTTATGTTTTTCCAGGTTCACAGATATATGGAGGCTTATCCAACAGCTGGGACTACGGCCCGTTAGGCGCCGAGCTCAAGAAGAACGTCCGTGAGGCATGGTGGAAGAGATTCGTTCAGGAATCTCCAACCAACGTCGGCATCGATGCTGGTATTCTCATGAACCCACGCGTTTGGGAAGCCACCGGTCACGTCACCACCTTCAACGATCCAATGGTCGACTGCAAGGCTTGCAAAGCCCGTCACCGTGCCGATGAGCTCATCAAATCCGAATTCCCAGATGCTGACGTCGATAACATGACCTTCGAGCAGATGGACGAATTCATCAAGGAGCACGACGTTAAGTGCCCAGTCTGCGGAAAGGCTGAATTCACCCCAATCCGTAAGTTCAACATGATGTTCAAGACTCACATCGGTGTCACCGATGACAGCAGCAGCGTCGTCTATCTCCGTCCAGAGACCGCTCAAGGCGTCTTCGTCAACTTCAAGAACGTCCAGCGTACCCAAAGAAAGAAGCTCCCATTCGGCATTTGCCAGACTGGTAAGAGCTTCCGTAACGAAATCACCCCAGGGAACTTCACTTTCCGTATCCGTGAGTTCGATCAGATGGAAATGGAATTCTTCTGCAAGCCAGGAACCGACCTTGAATGGTTTGCCTACTGGAAGGATTACTGCCTTAAATTCGTCGAGAGTCTCGGACCGAAAGCCGAGAACCTTCGCTTCCGCGATCACGAGCCAGCCGAGCTTGCTTTCTATTCCAAAGCCACGACTGACGTCGAATATGACTTCCCGGATCTTGGTTGGGGAGAAATCCTCGGTGTCGCCGACAGAACCGATTACGATTTGAAGCGTCACCAGGAATACAGCAAAGAGGATATGACCTACTTTGATCCTGAGACCAACGAGAAATACATCCCTTATGTCATCGAACCATCCATGGGTCTTGATCGACTCATGCTCATGGTCATGATGGACAGCTACGATGAGGAGACCTTGGAAGGTGGCGACATCCGTACCGTCATGCACATCCTCCCAGCTCTTGCCCCATACAAAGTTGCAGTTCTCCCATTATCCAAGAAGCTTGAAGACAAGGCTAAAGAAGTCCTTTCCGTCCTCAACAAGCATTTCCAGGTTACCTATGATGTCACCGGTTCCATCGGCAAGCGTTACCGCCGCCAGGACGAAATCGGTACCCCATACTGCGTAACCGTTGACTTCGATACCCTTGAAGACAACACCGTCACCATTCGCGACCGCGATACCATGCAGCAAATCCGCATGCCTATCGACGAGCTCGTCAAACATTTCGAAGACAAATTCGTATTCTAAGTTCGCTTAAAGGAGGCAATTGATGGCCTATTCACCTGAACTCATCGACGCGTTATTGGCCCAAACCGATATCGTCGATGTCATCAAGGCTTATATCCCGGTTACCAAAAAGGGCCGCAACTACATGGCCCTTTGTCCTTTTCATGATGACAAGCACCCAAGTTTGTCTATCTCCCCGGAGAGACAAATCTTTAAGTGCTTCGTCTGTGGAACGGCCGGCAACGCCATCACCTTCGTCTCCAAATACGAGAAGATCTCTTATGCCGAAGCTGTACGTAAGGTAGCCGATATAGTTGGCTTCCATGACGACAGGCTCGAAAAAGAGGCCTTTGTCCCCAAGAAAGACCTAACTCTTGAACCTTTATATAACTGCATCAACGACTTGCAGAAGTTCTATGAGTACGACCTCAGCATCCCTGAAGGCAAGATAGCGAAAGATTACCTTGCCGAAAGGAACATCGATGAGGCTCAGGTAAAGAAATACAAAATCGGTTATTCTTTAGCCGATGGCAGAAAGACCATCGAGTTCTTGCTCGCCCATAACCATTCCCTCAAATCCATCGAGGATATCGGAATTGCTTTAGCGAGCAACAACGCCAAAGACGCGAACGCCGGAAGACTTATCTTCCCGTTATGCGATCCTAATGGCCAAGTCGTCGGATTCAGCGCCCGTAAGCTCAAGAAAGAGCAGGACCCGAAGTACGTCAACTCTCCTGAGACCCCGATCTTCCACAAAGGCAAGATTCTCTATAACTACCATAACGTCAAAGGAATCGCCCGCCACGAAGGCTATGTTTATGTCCTTGAAGGATTCATGGATGTCATGGCTCTCGACAAAGCGGGAATCCCTAGCGCAGTTGCCCTTATGGGTACCGCGTTATCGTCCGACCAAATCGCGTTATTAAGGAAACTTAACTGCGAAATAAGGCTTTCCCTTGATGGTGATGCCGCCGGTCAGATCGGCATGATGAAGATCATTACTCAACTCAACGCCGCCGGCTTGCAATACCGTTTGGTCAGCAATCCTAACGACCTTCGTGACCCTGACGACATTCTCCAAGAAAGCGGTCCTGAGGCCTTAAAGGAAGCCATGTCCCATCTCGTCGATGCGATGGACTTCCAAATCAACTATTACCTCAACGTCAAGAAACTTGAGACGCCTGATGAACGCCGCAAAGTCATGCTTTACTTCATTAGGTTTCTCAGAAACGTCCCAGCTGGAATCGACCGTGATAACTACATTGCCAAACTCTCGAAAGCGACTGGCTATGAGATGGAGGCAATCAGATTCCAAATCAACCGAAAGGTCGTAAGCAAAGAGGACGAAGAGGAAGCGAGCATCGCCGTAGATGAACTCGACTTCTCAAGACTTCATCCTGAGAAGCTCCTCCAAAAGAGGCTCCTTAGGGCGGAACGACAGGCTCTCTACTACATGCTTAGCGAGATGAGCGCAGTCAAATATTTCGAAGATAAGATCGGCAATTTCTATACATCGGTCTACAATCAAATCGCCAACTACATCGTCGATTACCAAGAGTCGCGAAAGGAAAGCGTTACATTGCCATTGCTTATCAACGATATCTCGAACGCCAACGACGAAGACGCTGATACGCTTA
>CADBDO010000029.1 GCA_902793515.1 uncultured Erysipelotrichaceae bacterium
TCAAAGAACATGAAGGCCGAAAAGCTTTCAATGAAAGGAAAGTACTCCTTCCAATATCTTGAGAATGCCGAATTCGATAACTGCGATTTCAAGACCAAGGATGCTTTCTGGCATAGCAAGAACGTCACCGTTAAGAATTCCCATATCGATGGTGAGTACCTTGCCTGGTATAGTGAGAACCTAACTCTCATCAACTGCGTGATCGAAGGGACCCAACCTTTCTGCTATTGCAAAAATCTTAAACTCATCAACTGCAAGATGAATAGATGCGACCTTTCTTTCGAAAGAAGCGAGGTTGAGGCGGATATCGTCGGCAACGTTGATTCAATTAAAAATCCTTTGCAAAACAGCCATATAATTGTCGATTCGGTAGGGGAGATCATCCACGATATAGATGCTCCTTTAGGGAAAATCGAAATCAGGAAATAACAAAAAAGCGAGCACGTAATGGCTCGCTTTTATTTTTGAATAACGCTTATTTAGTAAGAGCGGCGGTCTTAGCGGCGTCCTCACGGAACTTCTCAAGGCCATCTTTGGTAAGAGGGTTCATGATGAGCTTGCTAAGGACGTTGAATGGGATGGTCGCGATGTCCGCACCGCTCGCAGCGCAGTTCTGGACGTGCTCAACACTTCTGATGGAAGCGGCGATGATCTTGGTTTCGTAGCCGTAGTTCTTCTTGATTCTCATGATGTCGTTGATGAGCTTCATTGAATCAAGACCGTTGTCGTCAAGTCTTCCAAGGAATGGAGAGATATAGGTGGCTCCGCTTTCCATGGCAAGAAGAGCCTGGGCGGCGCTGAAGCAAAGGGTGACGTTGGTTGGAATGCCAAGGCGTTTGAATTCCTGGGCAGCTTTAAGACCGTTGTTGGTCATTGGGAGTTTGATGACGATATGGCGAGGATCGATCGCAAAGAGCTCTTTGCCTTGCTCAATCATGCCTTCGTATTCCTCGGAAGTGACTTCCGCGGAGATAGGACCATCAATGAGTTTGGTGATCTTGGTGATGACCTCTTTCTGAGTTAAGCCTTCTTTGGCGATAAGGCTTGGGTTAGTGGTGCAACCTTTGACGTAGCCCCATTTGGCGGCTTCTTCGATTTCTTTAAGGTTTGCGGTGTCGATGAATAGGATCATGATTCTTATCTCCTTACATTTTGATTATCTCACTCTTTTTTGAGAGAGTGTTTCCTTTTCTTACAAATAGTCTTTAGAATCAAACCATTTGTCTTTTTGGGCTTAAGCCCAATGTTTGACTAGAGGTTCTTTTGGAACTCAATGAACTCCTTTTTGATGATTTCTTTGTCGCTTTCAGAGAACCCGAAGTGGGTGCTTGTCTTAAGCACGATGTTCTTCATGTTCTTATGAGATTTGAAGGAAGTGACGTTCCTTTTTGCGAGGAGCTCGTCCTCTGCGCTATGGAAGACAATGCTTGGCTTAACTTCGATTTCATTAAAGAAGGCTCTTTCCTTCCTCATGGCCTTATAAAGCGAGAACATGTTTGGAAGCCAGGTAAGATAGGCGAATGGGTTCTTTGTGAGCTCCATATCCGTAGCGACAATGAGCCTCTTGGATTTCTCATCGATCTGCTCGTCTCCATATATGGCATCTCCGTATCTCTTGAAAGCGATAGGTTTGATGTTTCCGTATAGTGGGGGATTAAGAAGGAACAAAGAGGCTTCGTTAGGATGCTTCTTGGCATATAGCAAGGCGAACAAGCCACCCATTGAGTGGGTGACAAAGACCACTCTTTGGCCTTCTTCATGAAGGAACTCCGCTAAAGACATGACCTCGTCTTCCCATTCTTGGTATCTGGCGTTTTTGAACGCTTTGTAATCAGCGTCATGTCCCTTTAGCTCAAAGGTGTAATAGGAGAAGCGCTTATCGATGAGAGGGTACAAGAAAGAGAAGTGGCGGTAGGTGCCCATGATGCCGTGCACGAAAATGAGCGACACTTTGCTGTCATGGTTGATACGTGACTCTTTTATCATTGCTTTTATTATAACCTCTCTTCTGAATCTGAATATTCGAAAATGCTCGATATTTTTGAAAAATAATCGAGTTTTGTATGTGATTTTTGGTTTTTTAGATAGTTAAGTCGCCCTTCTTGATCCAGCCGATTTTTCTGAAAAGGAGATCAAGGCCGAAGACCAAGACGATTGGGGCAATGACGCAGATGCCGATGACTTCGATAATGGCAACCCAATTGATCAATACGCCTGCTTCTTCACTGATTTGGATGAGTTTCATGATGTCAAAGGTGTCAATGAGTCCAACAAGACCAGAGGTTCCCATACCAGCTCCAACGGAGTCTGTAGCGAATCCAAATAGATAAGCGAATGGACCAAGGATTGCTGAAGCAATGATAGTTGGTAACCAAATACGAGGATTCTTAATGATGTTCTTGAACTCAAGCATGCTGGTTCCGATGCCAATGGCAACGACGCTGCCCCATTTGTTATCGCGGGCAGCCTGAGTGGCAAAACCAACCATCTGGGTGCAGCATCCGATAAGGGCGGCACCTGCAGCAAGCGGAACGCCTCCGATACCAACAGCTACGCAAATAGCGACAGAACTGATTGGCGCAGTCAACGCCATACCAACGAGGACGGAGACGATGATGCACATGAGGAATGGGACGACATCGAATGAAGCTTTGATGACATCGCCAAGAAGGATGGTCACCTGATGGACCCAATACGATGCGAAGAAGCAGTAGATGAGAGAAAAGCCAAGGCCAACAAGAGGAATAAGGATAAGATCGACCGGAGTCTTTCTTCTCATGATTAGCTTGATGGCAAAATAGGCAACAATGGCAGAGCAATAGCAGGAAAGCGGGTCGCCACTATAGGTCTCCATTTTGAAATCAGTTAAAGCAAAACCGAAACCGAGGTTTCCAGCTGCGCCAGCAGCCATGATGGCAACGACGCTGACACCCTGACAGCCAAGAGATAAAGCAACGCCTAAGCCGATGCCTGCGCCCATTAGACCTTTGATGATGTTAGCAAAGTCAGCGATGTTGCTGAATCCTGGGACAGGAATCTTCGCAAAAAGAGCGATGATCGTTCCGATGATGAGGGTTCCAAAGAGGCCTAAGGCCATGCCGTTGGTGCTCTTCATGAGGAAGGTTTGGATCTTTTTCCAAACGCTTTCTTTTGGTTCAGTATTTTGAATGTTTTGAGTGACAGTTTTTTCCATGGGCTTAAATGTACCCCTTATCTTTCTAATAAGAAAGAGATAATTGTATGAAACCGCTTTTTCTATTTTGCATTTGCGACTTCATATCATATAATTTCTTCCGCGCCCAAGTGGCGGAATGGTAGACGCAAACGACTCAAAATCGTTCGGGTAATTCCATGGGGGTTCGAATCCCCCCTCGGGCACCATCTCAAAGAATTGCTTCAATATTGATATTGAGGCTTTTTTTGTTGCGTTTTGTTTGAAAGGTGAGCAACCATCGGCAATAATGAATTCATAAGCGAGGAAAAATAATGAAAGCAAAACGCATTCTCTTTTTAGCCATACCGGCTATGCTTCTCACATCATGTGGGCCAGGTGCTGAGATCACCGACTCCAAAGAGCTTTCTGATAAAGCCGCGGCCATCGCTGCCAAGCAAAAGGAAATCAAGAACTACAAGTTCATCGTTGATATTGATAGCAATAGCTACAACGAATCCACGAAAAAAAACATGAGCAGAAAGATGAAAATGTCTTTCGAGAAAAACGAGGATGGTGAAGTTAAGTATCATAGCGAGACCACTTCCGATGGCAAGAAATTGACCTCTGATTTCTATCTTGTGAATGACACCAAATACAAACAGGTCATGTATGTGGATGAATTCGATGGCGAAAAGCATGACACCTCCGTCTACGGATACGATGGGAATGAACTCACTTTTGGCTTAGCGGATATGTATTACGCACTTCCTGAGGGCTATATGGAAACCTTCTCTGATCCAACCGCTCTTATTGCCGAAGAACCAAGCGCTGATGAAGAGGCCGTCGTTAAATATTTCTCAACCGGCGATGGCAACCTGACCATTGAAGCTACGACTACCGAAAAGGCGTCCGATGATTCGAAAGAGGTAGCCATCTCAACCAAAGAAGTCATCAAATATGACAACTACTATTTCAAGAGCGCCTCAATCGAAGCAACAAGCAACAAAGGCAACACTTCGAAGATGAATTTTTCCCTCGAGATCAACAATAAGTTTGCGATCACCCTTCCTTCTGGCTGGGAAGAACTCATCAACAAAACACCTGCTGAGGAGGCGTAAAGACACTCAAAAATGGGAGGCTAACGGCCTCCTTTTTTGTTTTCCCTTCGATTCTTTGCCGTTGAAAAAGATTTTTGAACGTTTTCTAATGGTTCAGAAGTCTTATATGTGAAGGAGGAGAAAAGATGAAAAAACTAAAAATACTCCCACTTGCTTTATTAATGACTTTGTCCGGCTGTTCTATTAGGACTGGAGGTCTTCAACCTGACGCATCTTCGGAGGATACAGGGAAATCGACTACACCAACCGAAGGGATTGGAGGTCTTCAACCTGACGCATCTTCGGAGATATCCGTAAAAGATATTTCAGCCCCAGACGAACTCCAAAACCTTACTGACAATGAACTCGTCGCTTTATCGCTTGGCTCCAAAAAAGGAACCGATAGCTGCGCTCCTTTGTTTGAATATCGGATTTCCAACATCGTCAGATCGGCTTCTAGTGAAGAAGATGCCAAAGAAGCCTGCAGGGAAAGGCTCACTAACGCGGACAATACAATGACCAGCGCCAGTGTTGCCTTAGACTCGGAACTTTTCTACGTGCTAAAGGCTTCATGGGACTATCGTTTTGACAATGGTGAAGTGAGAAAATATGACGGCAATGTTTTCTGTTTCAAAGATGAGTTCGCTCATTTGACCATCGATGAACGCTACAATGTTTCGCTCTCAATCAAAGACTTTTCGGTCGCTCAAACATTGCTTGATCTTTTCGATTATCGATACATCACCGAAATAACTGGGATAAGGATTTTGCTTTCTGAGATCGAAGAGAGAGAAGACAAATACGTCTACAACAATTACAGAACTAATACATGTTTTGGCGATTGGGGTGTTAGAGACCGAATAGATTTGGTTAAGAGGACGTATTGGATTTCCAAAGCCGATGGAGAAGTAACCCAGGCAGGGGAAACCGTTCTCCAAACCGCTTATGGGAAAATGAACTAATTTCTTCGCCCCCTTTTTAAAGGAGACCGCTAAGGCCTCCTTTTTTGTTTTGTGCATCTTATTTGTACCTAGAGCGTTTCGCCATTATAATGTAACCAAAGCAGGGCAAATAGAACGTGTAGGTCTTTTTCATGAATTTTGAAGAACTCGTTAATACGTACGCGGTACCCGCGTGTATTGTTTCAGTCCAGAAACTGAGTGCCGAAAAGTGGGGCGAGATCAGAATCATCGCCGGCAATAAGAGATACCTCGAAGACAACCATCTCCCAGATGATGTCGTTTTCGGCGACCTTTATGACAAGTACGCCCCAAATGACCATAACTTCGAGTCTTTTGCCTTCCGAAGCGCGGTCAAAAAAGAGAACCTCCACGCTTATATCCAACCTGACAGATACGAAGTCTGGCTTGACTGCAACTGGATTCCTCTTTCGATGAATGACGGAGATATCTATTACATGGTCTTCACCATGGAGATGTTCCCTGTCGTCGATGAGAATAAGCTCCTCGACCGTGAGGCCGATGTTAATAATGATGTCCTCAAAACCTGCATCAAGCTCCACAAAGGAAACGACTTTGAGAAGACGATGCAAGAGGTCGCCGCGGATGTCAAAGAGCTTTGCTCACCACGGTTCTGCCGCATCCTCATCAGAGACAATGCCACAAAAGAATGCATCATCCTTTCTGAGGAAGGCGAAGACGATGTGTTTGCCCTTAACCTCGCCATGACGATGGAGAAGAGCCTCTATGACATCACCGAATGTTGGATCAGAGACATCGGTGGCAGCAACTGCATCATCGCCAGAAACAGAGACGAGATGTCGATGATCAAAGAACGTGACCCTACCTGGTACAAATCGATCTGCGACTACAAAGTCACAAGCCTCATCCTCTTCCCGATCGAATATGGCAAAGAGGTCGTCGGCTTCATCTGGGCCGCGAACTTCGACGAGAAGAAAACCCAGAAGATCAAAGACACCCTTGAGCTCACTTCTTACTTCATTGGCTCGTTCGTCATCAACCACCAGCTCTTTGGCAGGCTTGAGAAGATGTCGACCACCGACATGCTCACTGGCCTCCTTAACCGTGCAGCGATGGACAAACGCCTCGAAGCGATCCTTTCCAAGAAGTCCGAGGCTTATATGAGCCTTGGCATCTATTTCGCTGACGTGAATGGCCTAAAGAGGACCAATGACACCTATGGCCATCCAGCAGGGGATAGGTTGCTTAGATCGGCCGCAAATCTCTTAAGAGAGGTCTTCGAAGGGTATGAGATCTACCGCGTAGGCGGAGACGAATTCATGGTCTTCTGCCCAAACATGGACAAAAAGACCTTTGATGAGAAACTCAACTATATCCGCCAGATTCAAAGGGAGAGGGGAGACATCATCCTCTCAATAGGTGGCAAATTCGAAACCGATTCCTCAAAGATCATCGAGGACATGAAGGAAGCCGACATCCTCATGTACGAAAGCAAAAAACGCTACTACGAGTCGATCATCCACGAAAAGGCTTAAGAACGCTAAATCCTTTCTAGCGGACCATATAAAAAAGGACCCCATCCACCACAGGGGGTCTTTTTTTGCCTAAAATGTCCAGTTTTCAAAGCCCTACATAGTAGAATCGACCATGGATAATCGCAAGTTTGTCATGCTTGCGTATTTGCATACAAAGGAAAATATAAGCAATCTGGACCGAAATTCAGCAATCAGTAGGTCTTTCATACGCTCTTTGTCGGTTCGTTGGGGCATATGGAATAATTTAACGAGCCGAGAAAGAAATAGAGCAAACAATGAAAAAACTCAAATTGTTTGGGGTCCTTGCCGCTTCAGCCTTGATGATGATAGGCGCTGCGAATATGGCAGGAACCTCCGTCGACCGCGCTTTTGAACCGTATGTCGGCGAACATCATGGCAAGTTCTATTCCGAGTATGCGTCAAGAAACGACCTCATCAAGGCCGGTTCCGCGACAAACCTCGAAATCGCCAGAGAAGGTATGGTCCTTCTTAAGAACCACGACAACATGTTGCCTCTCAAAGATGTGACGAATGTTTCCATCTTCGGTAAGAACAGCAACAGCAGCAAATGGCTCCGCGGTGGTGGCGGATCCGGTTCCGGCCGTATCAACGGCGAGACTGGCGTCGATATCGAACAGTCCCTCCAGAAAGTCGGAATGAACGTCAACCCAACCCTCAAATCCTTCTACGAAGGCAGCTCTTCCGGCTCTGGCCGTGAAGGCACCACTCGTTATGACGGCGTCAACGACTTAGCCGTCGGTGAGACTCCAGTGTCCAGTTATACTGACGCAGTCAAAGCCAGCTTTGACGAATATAACGATGCCGCGTTCGTCGTCCTTGTCCGTTCTGGTTCCGAAGGTACTGACCTTGTTACCATGAACGCCCGTGACTCCAGAAAGACCGGCGAGCCAACCGAAAGACACTCGCTCCAGCTTTCCCAAAACGAGCACGACATGATCGAGATGGTCAAGGAGAAATTCGACAAGATCATCATTCTCATCAACGCTGGTAACATCTTCCAGTGCGATGAATTCGAAAACGACGATAAGATTGGTGCCATCCTTTGGATGGGTACCCCAGGCGCTGTCGGTGCTCAAGCCATCGGCGAAATCGTCACCGGTGCTGCCAACCCAAGCGGCCGTACCGTCGATACTTGGACCCGTGACTTCACCAAGGATCCTTCCTATCAGAACTTCGCTGACAACTCTCAGACCTACACCGACGAGAATGGTAAGCTCTACCGCGATTCCAATGGTGAGCCAATCCCGAACCACACCATGATCAACGCGGATGGCACCCCAACCAGCACTTGTACTGAAGCAAGATGGGTTGATGCCGATCACTATGTCCCTAACCGTGGTCTCAATGGCTGCTACTGCGCCGCCTATAACAACTACGAAGAAGGCATCTATGTCGATTATCGTTACCATGAAACCCGCTACGCCGACATGGCCAAAGAAAACCAGGCTGCCGCCGATGCTTGGTACGACGGAGAAGAAGGTGTCATCTACCCATTCGGCTATGGTTTAAGCTACACCACCTTCGAACAGTCCATCGTTGATTTCTCCCCAGCCGAGAACACCGTCCTCACTGGCAAGAAGAAACTTATCTCCGTTGACGTCAAGGTCAAGAACACCGGTGATGTCGCCGGCAAGGAAGTCGTCCAGCTCTACTGGAAAGCCCCTTACTATGAAGGCGGTATCGAAAAAGCTGACCACGTCTTATGCGCTTTCGGCAAGACCGATATGCTTGAGCCAGGCGATGAGCAAACCATCAGCCTCAGCTTCAACCTCCAAGACTTTGCTGATTACGATTACACAGACGCTAACGAAAATGGTTTCAAAGGCTATGAGCTCGATGAGGGCGATTACGAAGTTCTCCTTATGAAGAACGCCCACGAGACCATCGAATCCAAGAAACTTTCCGTCAAGAAAGGCGGCATCCAGTTCAGAAATGACCGCTATACCGGACACGAAGTCGTCAACCAGTTCTCTGATGATAACTTCTTCTGCTCCCTCCCAATGAGCGACTCCATCGGTTTCGACCACATGAGCCGTTCTAATTTCGAAGAAACCTTCCCAACCCACCCAACCCTCGAAGAACGTACTCTTCCAGAAGGCAGCAAGTCCGAGGAATTCCTAACTCACTCCTTCGTCGTGGCTGACCTCGACGTCGAGCACAATGGCTACGTCTCCGAGGCCGCTTACAAGACCAAGCAAGACTTCATCGACAACGATTGGCACCAGGAGCCAGAAGCTCTTGCCAGCGGTGAACGTACCATGTTCTCCGAGATGGTTGGCGCCGACTATGACGACCCACGTTGGGAAGAATGGCTCAATGAGTTCACCTATGATGAGCTTTTGAGATTCGTCCGCCGTCACGACAACACCTCATTAGACGCGATTGGCAAACCAAGCACCAATGACTCCGACGGTCCAAACCAGTACGA
>CADBDO010000030.1 GCA_902793515.1 uncultured Erysipelotrichaceae bacterium
AGCTTCGGTCGAGATTGTGAAACCGGCTGGGATGTTGACGCCAGCGGCTGTCATCTCGGCAAGACCAAAGCCTTTTCCGCCAAGGATTTCCTTGCCGAGTTTTTGCTCGTGGGCTTCCTTGAAGGAGAATACATATTTTTTGTCTGCCATATTGTCCTCCTATTGACAATCTTTAGGGTGAATAAAGCGCCCTAACGCGAAATATCATACCACTCGAATATTCTTCTTTAAAGAAGAACGAAAAAAGCCAAGAGATTATCGGTGTCGAAAGAGGATATAATTTGTAACCATGAAGCGAAAAGAGAGAAAATTCAGCCCCGAATACTTCGGCCCAATCGCGCACCGCGGATTGCATGACAGCGTGTGCACGGAAAACGGGTTGAACGCCTTCAAAAAAGCGATCGAAAATGGCTTTGCTTTTGAGCTCGATATCCACATCACCAAAGACGGACAACTGGTTGTCTGTCACGATGACGATTTGAAACGCACGACAGGGAAAGAGGGAATCATTGAGGAACTCACCCTGGCTGAGATAAAAGAGAATTACCGCCTTCTAGACGGAGAAGAGGTCCCAACCTTCCAAGAAGTCCTCGACCTCAACAAAGAGAGAAGGCTCATCGTCGTTGAGCTCAAAGTCCACGAGGGGAACTATAGGCCTCTTGCGAAAGCCGCAAAGGCCGCCCTCAAGCAGATCAAAGACAAAAAGAAGATCGTCATCATCTCCTTCGACCCAAGAGTCCTCCTCAAGATGAAGCATCAAGGCTTCGGAACCGGACTACTTATCTGCAAAGAATACTATTGGGTGTGGAAGTGGCGTCACCTCTTTGACTCGGTCGACATTGAGGAATGCCTCCTCACGAAACCAGAGGTCAGGAAGTATCACAAGAGACACATCCTCAACACGTGGACGGTCGAAGGCCCCGAGCACATGATCGCGAACAAGGCGTTAGCGGACGCGCAAACATTCCAGCTGATCGACCCTGAATTCGTTAAGAAAACCTTCGCAAAATAAAACGCGCTAGACCAAACCAGCGCGTTTTTGTTAGCGATTTTTTGATTTTTATTTGTTTGGAGTGTAGCTCGCTTCAATGCCTTCTCTCTTGCTCAAATACTTCCAAAGGATCTGCATGATGACATGGTCGAAGGACATGTGAAGGTCTTCAGCGATCTGAATATCATCAACTGGAGCGTGCAAATGATAGTCGGCGATTTTGGCTAACTTGCCTCCGTCATAACCGGTGATGGACACGATTTCGGCTCCGACCTTCTTGGCGTATTCGGCAGCCTTCATGATGTTCTTGGAATTGCCGCTTCCAGAGATGGCTAAGACCAAGTCTTCTTTCTTGAGGCGGTTCTCTAACTGATAGTAGAAGACATCGTCGAAGGTGGTGTCGTTAGCGATGGCGGTCATGATTGGGACGTTGTCATTAAGACAAACGAACTTATATCTCTTCTCTAACTTGGAGCAGACGCCTTTGTTAAAGTCGCAGACCATATGAGAAGCGGTGGCGGCGCTGCCACCGTTACCGAAAACATAAATGGTCGACTGATCATCGTAATGTTTGACGAGCGCGTTCATCGCTTTGTTCATCTCGTCTTTGTCTAACTTCTTAATTGTTTCGATTTCGAGCTCGTAATACTTCTCTATATCGTTCTTAAAATTAATCATGTTCGCCCCTTTCTAAGGTCATTATTAGATTAACGGCTTCTGATAAAGAATGGCACACAAAATCCGGTTTCGCATCTACGAAGCGTATCGGAGGGTTTGGAGTTGTGTCTAAAAAGATGGTTCTGCATCCAGCGTTGATTCCGGTTTGGATGTCTCTGTCCGTATCTCCGATAAACCAGGATTTGGAGAGGTCGATATTGAACCTTTCCTGAGCTTTCTTTAGAAGACCGATCTTTGGTTTGCGGCAATCGCAGTCAAACTTGAGTTCAGGAACCTCGCCTTCAAAGCCTCCAGCAGGATGGTGAGGACAGAAGTAGAGGCCATCAAGATAGGCCCCGCCTTTTCCAAGGATGGTCTCCATCTTGTTGTGAATGTTTTTGAGTTCTTCAAAGGTTGTGTCTCCACGAGCGATGACAGGCTGGTTGGTGGCGCAGATTGCTAAGTAACTTGATTCGTTAATTGTCTTGATCGCTAAGGCAGCGTCATCAGCAAGTTCTAACTCATCTGTTTTCTTGACCAAACCACGATATTTGTTGATGGTTCCGTCCCTGTCTAAAAAGATGCATTTTTGCAAATTAGAGAGGGATTTGCCGTGGATAATTCCGTTTTTGAGGTCTTTTTCGACTGAATAATACCTGTCTGGGGTGCCACAATCTTTAACGTATTCGCTCGATCTATAGGCGTATGCTTTTCCCTCTTCGACGAAGTGTTTTAAGACCACTTTTTCGAAGTCGATTTTCTCTGGTTCTTTGATGAAGTCGAGGACCTCTTTTGAGCAGACATAAAGGCCTGCGTTGGTGAGGTTCTCATAGTAGTAGTCACGGACGTTGTGCTTGCTATCGATCTTAGTGATTTTCTCTTCGTCATTGGTGACAAGAAGATCACTGTCGAATGGGTGTGAATTTGGGTGTGCGAAAGCAGTCAACGAGGAGCCCTTTTCCTTATGGAAACGGTGGAACCTCATCCAATCGACATCGAGCATCAAATCGCCAAAACAAAGAATGAAATCATCTCTGATGATCTCTTTGGCGAAATATAATCCTCCGGCTGTGCCCAAAGGAGATTCTTCTTTTATGTATGAGATGTTGACTCCAAACTTCTTTCCGTCTCCGCAATAGTCCGAGATGAGTTTCCCGTTTTTGGAGATGATTATGACTAAATCTTGGATGCCGCTTCTCTTAAGGCTTTCGATTTGCCATTCGATGATCGGCTTCCCGTTTAGCTCAACCATTACCTTTGGTAAATCGCCGGTGATGGTCTTGAGTCTAGTGCCAGCTCCGCCTGCTTGAATTACTGCGTACATCGCTACTCCATGAAGATGATTGAGCAACCGGCTTGGTCAAGCTCAAACGGCATTTCTTTGAGATTAGATAGGGCTTTTCTGACGGCCTCTTTCTTCTCGTCAGATTCGACGTAGAAGAGGAGGAATCCGCCTCCGCCAGCGCCAAGGAGTTTGCCTCCGCTTGCGCCAGCTTTCATGGCCTTTTCATATGCTTCGTCGATGAATGGATTGGAAATTCCATTGGCTAAAGACTTCTTAAGCTCCCAGCCTTCTTTGAGGATTGGACCGAGGGCGTCGACGTTGTTGTTTTCGAACTCCGCTTTCAGGCGCTTTGTCATTTCGCAAAGCTTCTTGGTGGCTTCGATCTTGTCTTCGTCGGTGGCGAGGTTCTTGGTTTCTTTGGCGAGGATGTTATTCGCATCGCGGACCTCGCCGGTATAGAACATCATGAGATTCTTCTCGAGTTTGGCGAAAGATTCTTTCTTCATGATGATCGGTTCGACTTTGACGAATCCGTCTGGGCAGAATTCGTAATAACGAAGTCCACCGAAAGCGGCAGCGAACTGATCTTGTTTTCCGATTGGGTTCCCAAGTTCGTTGATTTCTATCTCACAAGCTCTCTTGGCAACCTTGTAGGTTGAGGCGGCTTGTTCATTCCAGGTGTACATGAGTTTCAGAAGGGCAACGGTGAAAGAAGAGGATGAACCAAGACCGGTTCCCGAAGGAATGTCGGCCATGGAAGTGATTTCGATGCCTTTGTTGCCGAAGTCTTTCAAGACTTGCTTGAAAATGCGGTGTTCGACTTTTTCGACATCTTCGACTATCTCGGTTTTCGAATACTTAAGAGTGATTGATTCTTTGTTGAAGGCAGGGTTGATAGCGAGGTAGCAATATTTCTTGATGGTGGTGGAAATAACGCAGCCACCGTATTTCTCATAGAAAGAAGGAATATCGCTTCCGCCGCCGCAGAAGCTGACCCTGAAAGGGGCGCGAGAGATGATCATGATTCGTTGATCCTTTCTGAAAGCCTAAACATTTTACCACTTAAAAGTGGTCTTTCGTGCTAAAATCTTCGAGACGGAGAATCTTATATGAACGAACCATTGATTTTGACGATGGACTTTGGGACCCAAAGCGTCCGAGTCGCCCTTTTCGACAAACGTGGCTACATGGTTGCCATGAAGAAGAAAGACTACGACCAACCATACTTTTCGGTTAAACCAAACTGGGCTGAAAAAGACCCTCGCGAATACTACAAAGACCTTTGCCAATGCACGAAGGAACTCATCAGAGACAATCCTTCTTCGGTCGGCAATATTAAAGGCGTAACCCTTACATGCTTCCGTGATACTGCAGTCCTTTTGGACAGCGAAATGAAGGTCATCAGACCAAGCGTCCTTTGGCTCGACCAAAGAAACGCAAAATGCGAAAAACCCCTGCCAAAACTGGCTCAATTCCTCTTTAAGCTCGTTGGAAAGACCGATACGATCAATTTCAACAGACGTAGATGCGTGGCCAATTGGATCCAAGAAAACGAGAAAGAAAATTGGGCAAAAGTTTATAAATATGTCCCTGTCTCAAGCTACATCCATTTCTTGCTGACAGGCGAACTCAAAGACTGCGCTTCAAACTGTGCGGGTCATTACCCAATCGACTTCAAAAACAAGCAGTGGTACAAGAAACCAGAGAAACACCTTACCGGCCAGATCTTCGGTTTGACGAGAGACCTTCTCCCAGAGCTCGTTGGTGAAGGCGATGTCATCGGAAAGATCACGAAGAAAGCCGCCGAAGATTCAGGAATTCCTGAAGGCACGATTGTTTACGCCGCCGGTTCAGACAAATCTTGTGAAACCCTTGGTATGGGCGTCATCGATGAAACCCTTGGTGCCGTAAGCTACGGAACCGCCTCTTCGATTGAGACAACCACCGCGAAATATCACGAATCAGAACCATTCCTCCCAGGATATCCTGCCGCTGCGAAAGGTTTCTATAACATGGACATCCAAGTCTACCGTGGCTATTGGATGATCAACTGGTTCATGAAAGAGATCGCCGGCAAAGAAAACCCAGACGATCCAAAGACAATCAATTACTACAACGAACATCTTAATGATGTTCCTGCTGGCTGTGATGGCCTTATCCTCCAACCTTATTGGGGTCCAGGCCTTTCTCGTCCGTTAGCCAAAGGCGCGATCATCGGCTTCAGTGATTCAACCACGACCGAACACATCTATCGTTCCATCATCGAAGGCATCGCATATGCCTTACGTGAAGGCTTGGAACACTTCGAAAAAGTCCTCAAACACAAGATACCTGAATTAAGGGTTTCTGGTGGTGGATCCGTGAGCGACGAAATCTGCCAAATCACCGCTGACGTATTTGGCAAACCAGTCAGCAGAGTCCAGACCAAAGAGAGTTCTTCTCTTGGTGCTGCCATTGCTGGCTTTATGTCTATCGGTGAATACAAGACCGTTGACGAAGCCGTCAAAAAGATGGTTCGTGTCAAAGACACATTCCAGCCAAAGAAAGAGAACGTGAAGGTCTACGATTACCTTTATAAAGAAGTCTATTTGAAGCTCTATCCAGCGTTAGCGAAAAACTACGCGAAGATTAAGCGTTTCAACAACGGAGATATAAAGTAATTACTTACGAATGAATTCGAAGAGAGCGCCTGGCTTGATCTCGCGCTCTTTTTCTTCGGCGGAAAGAAGTCTGTCGATGATGCCAACGACCAAGTCTAAGAAAAGACGGGCTTTGGCTTCGACGTCGCACTCAAGCATCTCGCCATTAGCGATAGCCTGATTTAACAAAGTTACGAGAGTCTTGAATGGGCTCTCGCCGTTAAGTGTCTTGATAGCGGAATAAGTCGTGTAGTCGCGTGTCGCGTTAACTTTAAGGAAATAGAGCTGAGTCTTGTCTGCGTTATAGAGTCTTTCGTAGTGGTCGCAGGCAACCTTTAATCCCGCAAGCCCGCCAGCGGTGGTGGACATAATCCTTGGGAAAAGGGTCTCATTATAGTCCTCTCTTTGTAATTCAAAGAGGGCGTTGAAGATATCTTCTTTTTTCTCGAAGTAGTGGTAAACCAAGCCATGGGAGCAGCCGCTTTCGGTTGAAATGGCATCAATGGTAACTTCATCAAAACCTTTGATGGCGAAAAGCTTCAGTGTCTTAAGGAGGATCTTGGTCCTTCTTTTATCTCTGATAAGGGCGTTTTGCTGTGGTGTCCTTGGCATAAAAATCTCCCGCTTGAGGACTTTATGATATTTCAATATCGAAAACTGTCAATGAAAAATATTACAAATTATTTGCTAGCAGGCTCGGTTTCTTCTTTTTGAGGAATGGCGGCTTGCTTCTTAAGGGCCAATTTAGAAAGGAAGAAGAAGAGGACTGCGAAGCCAACTAAGAGAACGATTCCAAGAACCCATTCCCATGGTTGGACAAGAGTGTATTTCCAAACGAGCGAGTCGTTGATCATGGACTGGTTCACATACATCGAGACAAGAGAGCCAAGGATGAAACCAAAGACAGCAAGATAGGTGCCGTCATGATGTTTCGCAAGAAGGCTCTTCATGAGTTTGCTGGTGAGGATGAAGCCGGCAGCGATACCGACCAAGAGAGAAAGGGTGAGGAATATGCCGCTGACGAGCCTAGCTGAATTGTGGATGATGGAATTCTCGCCAACGAAGATGTGGACGCATGGGTCATAGAGACCGGCAACGAAGAGGAGCATAGCGCCACTGATGCCAGGGATGATGCAAGCCATCGCGGCAATGAAGCCGGCAGCGAAAACGGCGATGTAGATCCACCAGTCTCCTGCGATGAAAGCGGCCTCGAAATTGCCCCAGTTATTGAGTTTGGCAACTGCGCTCAAAATTCCAATACCTGCAGCAAAAACCGCACCGATTACAACAACGACGACGGATTTGACGTTAGGTTTGACGCCTTTTAACTCTTTGGTGATGACAGGAAGAGAACCGATGATTAAGCCCGCGAAAAGGGAGATGATCGCGAACGGAGCGTAGTCCAATCCGTAGTTAACTCCAAGCATGCAGATGACTGCGGACATGACCGCGCCGATGCCAAGAGGGATCAAAGAGATGAGACTCTTTTTGAATTCTTTTTTGAGGTTGGCGATGCCGGTGATAAGGCGATCATAAATGCCAACGATTAAACCCATTGTTCCTGCGCTGACGCCAGGAATCATACCTAATCCAAGGGAGCCTCCCTTGAGGACATCTAAAAACCAGTTCTTAATTTTCATTCTTCAATAATAGCTTCTTCGTTTTCTTTTATCCAATAAACCGTGATAAACTTTCATAGTTATGAAAACCCTTGTACTTTATCAAAGCAAAACTGGCAACACTGAGAAATATGCCAACGACATCGCTAAGAGAGTGAATGCGGACATCTTCCCTCTCAAGCGTTTCAAAGCTAAAAAATTATCCGAATATGACACCATCGTTTTTGGTGGTTGGGTCAAAGGTGGA
The DNA here is from genome assembly GCA_902793515.1 of uncultured Erysipelotrichaceae bacterium. Lineage (GTDB taxonomy): Bacteria > Bacillota_I > Bacilli_A > RFN20 > CAG-826 > UBA4951. The sequence goes on from CADBDO010000030.1 coordinate 7,439, forward strand.
AAGATCCAAGGAATCGACGATTTCCTTTCCAACTGGGAACTCATGAAAGAGAAAAATGTCATCGTCTTCAGCGTCGGAATGAGCTTCGCTGACAAAGACACAAGAGCCCAGATGATCGACACCAATGTTCTCTACGACTACCACATGCGTTACTATCAATTCAGAGGATCCTTCGATTTCAGTAAGCTCGGCCCAATTGAGAAGTTCATGATGAAGAAGGCTGTTGACCAAATCACCAACAACCCAGAACTCAACGCCAACCAGGCCGCTTTAGCGGGCATCCTCGAAAACCCAATCGAATTCTATGACCAAGAGAAAGTCGATCGCGTCGTATCAGTGATCGAGACCTTGGCCTTGGAGAAAAAGTCATGAAATTGTTCGTTGGTTTAGGAAACCCAGGCAAACAATACGAAGGCACCCGTCACAACATGGGTTATATGGCCGTCGACAAATTCATGGAACTCGTCCATGCGGATTTTGATCGTTCCGGCTTCAAAGGTGTTTATGGCATCGTCAAAAACCCAGCCTTTGATGAGCCGATCATCGTTCTCAAACCAGAGACTTTCATGAACCTCTCGGGCGAGAGTGTTTCCGAATGCGTTTCCTTCTTCAAAATCGAACTTGAAGACATCGTTGTCGTCTACGACGACATGGCAATCGCCGAAGGACAGATCAGACTTCGTCTTGATGGCTCTAGCGGTGGCCACAAAGGAATCCAAAACATCATCGACAAGCTTGGCACATCCAAGATTAAGAGAATCAGAGTTGGCATTGGTGAGCCTCAGTACGATTCAATCGACTTCGTCCTTGGCAAACCATCTAGCGAAAGCATGCCGCTTATCGAAGAGGCGACCGACAACGCCGCCAAAGCACTACGTGATATCGAGCTTCGTGGCTTCCAATACGCCATGAATTTATATAACTCGATCAAAAAGGAAGAGAAGAAATAGGAGGTACTTACGGACTTATTTGAACGCCTAAAGGCACTCGATTTGACCACCCCCCTCTCGGACCGAAGGGGTCGTTTTGTCGTGGACGACACCATAGGTGCGGCCCTTCTAATCGCTTCTTTATACAAAGAAAAGAAGGACAATTACGCAATCGTTGCCAAGAACCTCTACAGCGCTCAAAAGATCTACGAGTTCTTGTTGAACTTCTTCCCTGAAGACAAATTAATCTTCTTCCCTGCTGATGAGCTTTTAAGAGCAGAGGCCCTTTCCTCTTCGAAAGAGCTTATGGCCCAAAGGCTTTATGCGATGGAACAATCTTTGGAATCTAAAGATTCGATTCTCATCGCTCACCCATCTTCTGCCATGAGGTTCCTTCCTGACGCAGAAGAATTTGGGAAGCGCGTTTTCCATTTCAAAGTCGGGGACAAATATAACCTTGATGACCTTAGAAAGACTTTGACTGAAATGGGCTATCACAGGGTCAACAAGATTGACCAAACCCTTCAGTTTGCCTCTCGTGGCGACATCCTCGACATCTTCTCCGTCAACTATCCAAATCCAATCAGAATCGAATTCTTTGACGATGAAATTGAGTCCATAAAAAACTTCTCAATTCCTACGCAATTATCCACAAATCCCCTGCAAAACGCAGATATTT
>CADBDO010000031.1:0-11334 GCA_902793515.1 uncultured Erysipelotrichaceae bacterium
AAGTGGAACAAGAACGTCGTCCTTGTTTATCTCTTCCTTCTCCCGATGTGGATCAACTTCGTCATCAGAACCGTGGCCACCAAGCAGCTTCTTATCTTCTTTGGCCTTGATCCGGCGATGCACCCATGGGTCTGTTCCATCATCGGCATGGTCTATAACTACTTACCATTTGCCATCCTTCCTCTCTATAACACGATGCTCAAACTCGATAAGAGCCAGATTGAGGCGGCCGCTGATTTAGGTGCTTCCCCAGTCCAGGTCTTCATCAAGACCATCGTCCCAATGACGGTCCCTGGCATTGTTTCCGCAGCTACGATGACCTTCATGCCAACGATGTCCTCTTACGTCATCACCGACGCCTTATCGGGACGTACCATCAAACTCATCGGTGGCCAGATCGAACATCAGTTCCTTCATTCCCAGCTTAATGTTGGCAGCGTCTACGCCATCATCATGCTCGCCCTCATCGGACTTTCCGTCGTCTTCGAGAATTTCTTCAGCGAGAAGAAGAAAGGAGCCAGGTAACAATGGAAAAAGATCTTGTTATGAATACTCCTAATACGGCGATGGAAGAGACCAACCGTTCTCTCCAGAGAAGAGAAAAAGGGGAGAAAGCCAAGAAAGCAGTGGCCCTTACCTTTGTATGGATCATGCTCATTGTCATGTATCTCCCAATCATGTACCTCATTCTCTATAGCTTCACCGACGCTAACGTCATCGGTAAGTGGCAGGGGTTCAATCTCGATTGCTACAGCACCCTCTTCAACCCGAATAACGTCTATGCCCAGCAGATTTGGGAAGCCGCTTGGAACACCCTTTGGGTGGCCATCGTTGCTTCAACTCTCTCAACCGTCTTAGGAACCGCTGGCGCCATCGGCATGCATTTCCTTGGGAAGAAGTTCAAAGCCGTCTTCAATTTCGCTAACGAGATTCCAATCGTCAACGCCGAGATCGTCATGGCTTTATCGCTCGTTATCCTCTTTGCCTGGCTTAAACTCCCAACGAGCGCCTTCTCCCTCATCATCGGACATATGGTTCTCACGATCCCATTCGTCGTCATCAACGTCCAGCCAAAGCTTGAGCAGATGGATCCATCCCTCTACGAGGCCGCGATGGATCTTGGCGCGAGCAGGAGCGGCGCCCTCTTCAAAGTCATGATCCCAGATCTCCTTCCAGGCATCTTCTCGGGCTTCATGATCTCAATGACTCTCTCCCTCGATGACTTTGTCATCACCGAATTCACCAAACCGTCGGAAGGTATGGATTTCCAGACCGTCTCGACCTACGTGCAAGGAACTCTCGCGAAAGGGGCCATCCCAATCCAGATTAGATCCTTCACGACCATCATCTTTGTGCTCATCGTCGCGGTCATGATTGGCTACACGATAGTAAATATTCGCAAAGCGAAGAAAATCTAATTTTATAGGAGGAATTAGAAATGAAAAAAAGCGCACTCATCTTAGGCGTTTCCGCACTCATCAGCTTAGGCGGACTCGCTAGCTGTGGCGATGCCGGAGACGGAGCCATCACCCTCACCGTCTACAACTGGGAAGACTACATCTACGAAGGTGTCGATGCCAAAGGCAACCCATTAGAGGATTCGACCATCCTTGCCTTCGAGAAAGCCTATGCCGAAAGCCACGATGGCCAGAAGATCAAAGTCAACTACAAGACCTTCGACACCAACGAGACCATGTACACCAAAATCAGCCAGAAACTCGTCAAGGCTGACCTCGTTTGCCCATCTGATTACATGATTCAGAAGATGCAAAGCGAAGGAATGCTCGAATCTTTAGGCTATGACAAGGCCAACAAGAAGTACACCGAAGGCCTTGATAATGGCACCGCCAATACTTCCCCATACATCAAAGAATTATTCGATAGCAATAACTTCAGCGATTTCGCCGTCCCATATTTCTGGGGCACAATGGGTTACACCTACAATCCTGAATACGTTTCTCAGGAACAGGTCTCTTCTTGGGATTTCCAGTGGAATCCAGGCAACGACCTCAAAGGCAATAGCCTCAAGAAGAAGATCACCATCAAAGACAGTGTCCGTGACACTTACTTCACCGCCGTCATGCACGTCTACAAAGACGAGACCATCGCCCTTAAGAATCAGCATGAAGCCGGCACTTTGACCGACAAGGCTTATAACGATGCCCTCTCTGAGATCTTCAATAGACATGACAGCGAGACCATCGCCAAAGTCAAAGCCGCTCTCTCTGAGCTTACTGGCAATGTCACCCTTGAAGTCGACGAAGGCAAGTCCGATATGGTCCTTGGCAACATCTATGCCAACTTAGCCTGGTCCGGTGACAGTGTCTTCTCAATGGATGAAGCTGAAGCTGCCGAAAAACCAGTTACCCTTGCTTATGAGATTCCAGAAGAAGGCTCCAATGTCTGGTTCGATGGCTGGTGCATGCCAAAAGGCGCCAACGTCGAAGCCGCCAAAGCCTTCCTTGATTTCCTTGCTAAGCCAGAAGTGGCAGCCAAGAACATGGAAGCCGTCGGATATACTTCCGCCATCGCCGGTGAGGCCATCTGGGAAACCGTCAAGGATTGGTACGAAGCCGATCCAGAGGAATATAGCGAAGAGGAATGCGACGAATGTGACCTTTCTTACTTCTTCGAAGGAACCCTTCCAGAAGGCGAAGAAGCTAAGATCCTTATCCCAACCGAGGAAAGAGGCCGTCAGTTCGACGCTCAGTACCCATCTGAAGAAGTCATCAACAGATGCGCGATCATGAAAGATTTCGGCGCTGAAGGCAATGCCGCCCTCTACAAGATGTGGAACGAATTCACCGCTTCCTTCTAAGAGACTCAAAACAATCATTAAAAAGACCGCTTGATTATCTATCAGGCGGTTTTCTTTTTGTGCTAAGATATCAAAGATATCAGTTCATATAGGAGAAATATTTTATGAGCAAGATGAGAATCGTCTACTTCCAGAGCGGCGGACCGACTGCCGTTATCAACTCTTCCCTTTGCGGCGTTGTCAAAGAGGCCAAAAAGCATCCAAACGAGATCGAAGCCCTCTTCGGTTCGCTCTATGGCGTCGAAGGCTTAATCGATGACAACCTCGTTGATTTATTCGCTGAGGATGAGAAGGACATCAACCTCCTTACCCAAACCCCAGGCCAAATCCTCCATTCTTCCCGCTTCAAACTTCCAAAGGATTTCAACGATCCAGTGTTCGAGAAGATCATGGCCACCCTCAAGAAGCACAACATCAACGGTCTTCTCGTCAATGGCGGAAACGACTCCATGAATACCTGCATGAGACTCAGCCACCTTGCCAAAGAGAAAGGCCTTGACCTTAAGGTCATGGGCGTTCCAAAGACCGTCGACAATGACTTAATGGGCACTGACTTCGCCCTTGGCTTCCCAAGCGCCGCCCTCTATGTCATCAACGCCCTCAAATCCCTTATCCTCGACGTCCGTTCCTACAAGAAAGGCAAAGTCCTCTTTGTTGAGATCATGGGCAGAGATACCGGCTGGCTCACTGCCGCCGCGGATGCTCTCCCAGAAGAATGCCGCCCAGACTTCATCCTTCTCCCAGAGGTCAAACTCGATCAGAAGAAGTTCTATGAGGATCTTAGTCGCGTTTACCTCCAGAAAGGTTATGCGGTAGTGGCCCTTAGCGAAGGCATCGACATCGGCGTTCAAAGCGATGACATCGACGCGTTCGGCCACGCTCAGCTCGAAGGCGTTGCCTATGCCTTACAAGCCCGCGTTAAGGAAGACCTCCATCTCCCAACCCGTGTTACCGTGTTAAGCACCTCCATGCGTGCTTCCTCCATCCTTGCTTCCGAAGTCGACATTAATGCCGCTATCGCCTGTGGCGAAGCATGCGTCAAAGCCCTTCTCGAAGGTAAGAGCGGTATGATGGCCGTTCTCAAGAGAACCTCCGACGCCCCATACGCCTACAAGATCGAATTCGAACCAATCGAGATGGCTGCTGACGCGATCAGATACGTCCCAGAGGATTTCATGAAGGATACCACCCATCTTTCCAAGAAATTCGCTGAGTACATCAGACCTCTTCTCGTCATGAGAAAAGACCTCAAAATCACCGATGGTCTCTTCGAATCCGCTTCCTTCAAATACAAGAAAGTCGATTAAACGAAAACTCATAAGGAATAGAATTGTCACTCACCCACCTCGGTGATATAATTCTTTCCGCTGCATCCGTAGCCAAGCGGTAAGGCAATTGACTGCAACTCAATGACCGGCGGTCCGATTCCGCCCGGATGCTCCATTTAGTGAAAATCCCTCGACACGAAAGTGTTGAGGGTTTTTTCGTCCAACAAGTAAAATATAGACATGGAAAAGAAGATCGAACCCATTTACCCAAACTCCCAGTTCAAGACTTTTTGCTATATCAAAAGCGTGATCACGAGACCCAACATTATCGTCGGCGATTATTCGTATTATGACGATAACGAAGAAGGTCCGGAGTCTTTTGAGAAGCGCGTTACGCATCACTACGATTTTATGGGGGACAAGCTCATAATCGGAAAGTTTGTCGCCATAGCAAGAGGAGTGGAATTCGTCATGAACGGCGCTAACCACATGCTTGATAGCTACACAACCTATCCTTTCGAGATCATCGATGAATTCAAAGGGTTATCCAGACCTTTCGGAAATCGCGGAAATCGTGGAGATACGGTGGTTGGCAATGATGTTTGGATTGGCCAAAAAGCGACGATTCTCCCGGGCGTCCATATCGGAGACGGCGCGATCATCGGTGCCTGTTCCGTCGTAACCAAAGACGTCCCTCCTTACTCAGTTGTTGCTGGAAACCCTGCGGAGGTGAAGAAGTACCGCTTCGACAAGGAGACGATCGATTTGCTCCTCAAACTCAAGTGGTGGGACAAAGACATGGGAGAGATCAAAAAGCTGATCCCGTTCCTAACTTCCGGTGAGATAGACAAAGAGAAACTCAAAGAACTCGTTAAATAAGAAAGAAAGCCTGATAGAAATGCCAGGTTTTTTCATAACAAAAGAAAACCCTCGCAAATCCGCAACGAAATACCTATTTTCGGTCGGAAAATGCGATAAGATTTATGAGGTTTAGCAAGGGGTACATCATTTATGAATAAACACATCGTCAACGCCCTAAAGGATTATGGGTTCAGTTTTGAGAAGAATAATGGTTACGGTTTTATAAACGGATACGAGGTCAACGTCGTCAATAACCCAATGGCTATGGGTCCCGTTTTCCTTTTCTCGACTTATCTTCCTCAGACGAAAAAGAACGATTTCGTCATGGAGTTGAATAGCCGCAAAATCTCACTTCTCCAATGCGTGCCTTTCGATTTCGGCGTCGCAATCATGATCGGAGCCATGACATATGGCACTTTTGAGAAGAAGCTCCCTAGCGTTCTTTCCGCCATCCTCGAAATCCTTGAATCGCTTGAAGCGCCTAAAAAGGAAATCTGCCCTCAGTCCGGCGAAAACCTGGAAGAGGTGGAGTCCAAGGTCATCGCCATTCAGGGCGGTGGCGTGAAGATCCGTCTTTCCACCAAGGCGGTTGAGACCGTCAACAGCATAATCGACAAGAGCAACGAGGATTTCAAAAATATGCCAAACAACTACGCCAAAGGCTTTGGCGGTATCTTGATTGGCGCTTTAGCGGGCCTTGCCTTGACCATCATCTTCTCTCTTGCCGGCGTCATCACCGCTTTCTCATCGCTTGTCGCCATCTTCCTTGGAGTCTTCTTATATAAGAAATTCGGCGGAAAGCCAAACGGCGTCATGATCTTCATGAGCTTCGCCACAACGCTTATCGTCATTCTTGGCGCTGTGTTCCTTGCCTATGTCATGGCCGCCAACCTGGCCTGCATCGAAGCGGGCGTCGACCTCAAAGGCATTCCTGCTCTTAATCTCTGCCTCGAAAATGCTCCGGAGTTCCGCGCCATGTTCATCGGTGACATGGCCCTCAACGGCTTATTCATTCTTTTGGGCGAAGGTTTCTCGATCTTCCGCTTAAGCCAGATGATCAGAAGGCCAAAGAACATCGAATAATCTATATTTCATACATACAATCAACACACCTTATGGTGTGTTTTTGTTATGTTTGGAAAATTGTCCAAAATTGGGCGAAATACTTTTTGCATTTTCTTGCGCTGAATAGCCTTTTTCGTGCGACAATATCTTTACAAAGCATCTTCTTTTGGGAGGCTTACATATGAAAAAATTCTTCGGTACGTTTTTCTCTAGTTTATTCGCAATCGCGCTAGGGATTGGTTTAGCATCGTCCTCCCTTTATGAGGTAGAGCCGCTTAGATGGCAAGAGCCTGCTCCGACCCTTTCCTTTACTGATGGTGTCGCTACCCTTGGAAGATATCCTCAGACATTGACCGATTTAGAGCCAAACACCGTTAAGAGTCAGGGCACGCTTGATGATGAGACCGGTTGGTACACCTATAACCAGAAGCAGTACGCCATTTCGCCGGTCAAGATCGATTCCGAGTATGCCAGTGCCGCCAAATGGAACAACGGAAGCGATGCATCCAATTTAGATAACGTCGAAAAAGTCTTCCTCGTTGAACCTATTAAATGGGAAGTCCTCTCTTCTAGTGGTTCTTGTGTAGACATCATCTCAACCCGAATTATTGAAAGATGGCAATTCACTTGGTCAGGGGACAACGTGGAATTTAAGAGGTCCGATTTATACAAATTCTTGACTGGAGACTTCTGTAAGAGAGCTTTCGACGATACCGATAAGTCTTATCTCCAATCATATGATTCAGAAACCCCATCCTATTTTGAAATTCCAGAAGCAGGGGTTTTGAGGGGTTACGCTGACGAAAAGGCGGAATATCCTTCCGACTACGCAATCGCCTCAAATCTCTCAGGAAATCCTGCAATGGGAGGCGAAACCTACGTCAATGGTCCGTATTGGACGAAAACCGTCGTAGGAGATAGGATTACGGTCTATTGGACCAAGAAAGGCACGACCGATTGCTTTCCAACCGATCCGAAAATCGGCGTCAGACCTGTATTAAGAATCGTAGCCAACGCTTCGACCGGCGGTGGACCTGGCATCTCAACCATTGATACGAAAACACCTTCCAAATCTTCAAGAGGCGGTGGTGGAAACGTCACTTTGGCCTTAGGTATTGTCTTCATGGTCATTGGCGCAGGTGGCTTAATTGCTTTCTTCGTCCTTTGGTCCAAAAAGCATAAAAACGGCAAACCACCGATGTGGCTTATCATTTCAATTGGATGCAGCTTGGTTATCTCAGTAGTGGGCATTGGCTGCTTCTCTGGCGGAGTCGGCGGCGGAAACGCCATCTATGGCTGGTATCAGGGCAACAATTATGACTGCGTCGGTTTCGGAGAAAGACTTGCCATGAATCTTACAAAGGACGGCAAAGTCTACCGTTATGTCGCCGACGCTTGGGTCGATAGCGCGGTCAATTACGAATTCGTCCGTCAGGAAGGCGTTGGCGAATGGTCTTATAGCGGCGGAAAGCTCACGATCTATGCCGCCCCTGAATGGCATCGTAGCAGCTGGGAACAGTTAGAGATGACCTATAACGATTGCAATGGACTTGGTTCCTTCCTTCACTACGAAGGCTATGTTGGCACAGCTTACCAATGGTACCATTACTCGCGAGTTGATTCGGAAGGCATTAATAAGATTAGAAACGCCGACACTCACGAGAGCGGAAACATCAATTTCGGTTTAAGGGGGTTCTAGAAATGAAATACTGCACTAAATGCGGCGCTCAGATGATTGATGAAGCCCGCTTCTGCCCGAAATGCGGAAACAAAGTCGCTGAGATAACTGAACAAGCCTACGAACCTTCTCAACAGGAACCGGTCGTTCAAGAAGCGCCTAAAACCGCTAACAAAAACGTAAAATCCCCAGCAAAACCCCTTCATGAGCAAACCCTTAAGGACTTCCTCCCGCTTTCTTTGATTGTCATTATCGGCTCATTGGCGCTATGGATCGTCCAAAGCCTTGCCCATCCTGATGGCATACTCCGTGCCATGCCACTCATCATCTTCATGATCCCAAGCGGAGCTTATGGCGCCATGAATTTAATTAGAGCCATCAAATGCTATAAGCTGCAAAGCTATTACAAAGCCGCTTTGTCGTTAGTCCTCTCTGGCCTATTGATTACTTGTCTGATAATCGACTTCATCAGGCTTATCGGAGGATAACAAAAGCAAACGCAAAACCTAGCCCGATAGAGATGTCGGGCTTTTTTTTTGTTTGAAAATAAGTATTGAATAACTGAAACGAAAAATTCTATAGTGGGCCTATATTCGAAAAGGCAGAGGAGGAACTGATATGAAGAAGACGTTGCTAGCATCGCTTGTGGTTGTTTGTCTTAGCGGATGTTCCGCCCACTTTGGAAAGATTAACTGTCAAACCGTCGATGTCAAAGAAGATGGAATCTCCGTTTTTCATGGCTCCCATCTCAAGAACTTTGCCGCCGTTTACGAATACGTATGCTATGGACACGATGTCATCTACACCGACTATAAACCAACTAGACAGGTTTATAAGGCCGATCACACGATGGAATCCATCCCTTTGCCCATCTATGTTTACGCCACAGCGGAATCGAAGGATTATCTCAAATACGAATTCAGCGCTGAAATTGGACCGATAGCCTACGTCGTAAACTATTATTTGGATTTGAATGCTAGGACGGTTGAGACCGAATATGTCTATACCGACAGCGCCTTATCCTACAGCGAATTCCGTCAGGTGCAAAACGCAGGTGAGGCGTATGAATGCGCTAAGGAAGACTACTATCACATCGGGTATAGCGACCACATCTATCTCGATAGGAACCAAAAAGGTCTTGAGTGCCATTACTTCGATACTTTCAGCGAAGAAGCCGAAATCATCTACACTGAGCTGAAATAACAAACCGTCAAACAACTTTTGAGCGGTTTCCCAATAGTCAATCGTCTTATTAGACGAGGAGAGGACTTTCTTATGAAAAAAATGCTACTGACACCACTTATGATCGTTTGCTTGAGCGGATGCTCTGCTGCCCCTCACTCGGGACAGATTTTCTGCAAAACCATCCAAGTATGGGGAAACACGGGCAGTTTTCACGGATACAGCGGAGAAACCTACGATGATGTATTCGAATATAAAAACCAGGCTGGGGATGTGCTATATACCGACTACATGCCTGCGCTTTATTACACTGATATAGATCCTGGGATGGAAAGGCTTCCGCTTAAGGTGTACGCCACAAAGGATTCGGAAGAATACGTCGAATATGGCTATCAGAGAACGGTCGGTTCGATTGCCGTCACCAAAAACTATTACCTGGATTTAAAAACCAGAACCGTCGAATCCGAGTTCATTTATAGCGATGCTGCCATATCTAATTCTCAGAAGACAGGGACCAAAGAAGCCTATGAGTGCGCCAAAAAAGACTACTACCACCTTAAAAGGGGAGAACTAGGGGACACTCTTTATTTGGACGAAACCCCAAAAGGCCTTGAGTGCCACCTCTTTGAGACGTATGGGGAGGATGTCAAAATCACTTATACGGAGCCTGAAGAAGGCAATCACTTCACTATTGAGAAGTTTTCCTATGACAGCAAATCGGTTTATTGATCAAAGAAGGCCTTGTGAAGGCTTTCAATGAGCAACGAAAGAAATGTCAAAATAAGGGGAATAAATTCCGTCTAATTTTTTATAACATATGCTTACAGCATAGATTGATTTTCAAATGCGTTTTGTAGTATGGTTTTCAAGTATTGTCTTCAGAAAGGAGAAAGAACAATGCGCAAAACAAATCTAATTCTCAGTGCCCTTGCATCAGCTATGCTCATGCCTTTGGCTTCCTGCACTCCTGAAAGAATGGAAGCTAATGACTGGGAGGGCTTATATGAGATGTATAAGGACTTCTTCAAGAAGACCTATGAACACACCAACATGACCGTCGATTTCTATGGGGATGGCGTCATGAAGGAGTGGACCGAGCAGATCCATGGCAGCACCTCGCACATCGAAACCAACGGGGAAGAGACCTGGGCCTGGCGTAACGAGGTCGACACCAAGATCGTCGGCTATGAGTACAATTACGGCGGACATTGCTATATCGCTAACGACACGCTCTACGAAAAGACCTACAAATCCTATATCGGACGCATCAGCATCCTCGATAAGACCAATGAACAGCTTCAGGAAGGCCTTACTTTCACTGAACGTTCTGCCATCGAGAATTCCACCTTCTCTGCCGAAAAGAAGAATCTTGGCAACGACATGACGAGCCTTACCTGCAAGGTTAACTCTCCGGCCTATTTAATGGATGAAGAAAACTATGATACCTACAATTTCGTTTTCCATGCCGAAGCCAAAGAAGGCCTTGTCATCAAGGTTTCTTATGGAGGTTGGTTTGACGAGGACAAAACGACCAAGAACCAGTCCATCTTCAAAATGACCTACAACAATGTGGGCAAAATCAGGATTCCTGATATCAAGGGCTGGAGCGAGGGCTCATACGAGGAAATCTAACCATGCGAAAAAATGGTTTGTTAGTCGGAGCACTCGCACTTGGTGCCCTCGTTTCTCTCTCGTCTTGCGAAGACTCCCTAGAGATTGAGTTCAAGACATTTGAGGAAGCATATTCGCAATACAAAGACTTCTTTGCGAAGACTTTTGAAAACGCCCACATGGAGATTTTGATTGAAAAAGAATGGGATTCTGATTATGAGAAGAGATTAAGGTCGCGGGAAACGATCCTAGGGACTTCAAGCTACTTTACAGATGAAACCGATTCAGACGCCTTCTCAAATAACTGGGCTTTTATAAATGCCGACGGGGTGAAGATCGCGGCAAAAGAAGAGCGCAGGATCAATCCCGATCACACCGTCACTTCAGTAGGAAAAACATATTGTGTGGGCAATTCAAACTATTCCAATACATATAAGTCTTATATCAAAGGGTTGAATTACCTCGAAGTCATTTCCCAGGAGTCTCTTTTGACTGGGAAAAGCCCTGAGGAACTCGGTCGATTCGATGTTGTTTCTGGAAAGAGGACACGTGGATTAGACCAGAACGGTTCTTCTTTCCTAGGTGTCTATTTGAAAAACACCCATGAGGATTCTCCCCATTTTGTATATTACATGCAAGCGAATATGGACAATAAAACCGGACTTGTTACCAGTGTCGACGTGCATTTTTGTGACGAATATATTTACAAACCATCCCTGTCTTCTCCGGAAAGAGGAGACTTCTGTATGCGTTTCACGATGCGTTATGACGATGTTGGCGAGATTACTCCTCCAGATATCAGCGATTGGGAGTTTGTAGATAAGCAATAACCAAAGAAAAGGCGCTTCGTT
>CADBDO010000031.1:11340-16415 GCA_902793515.1 uncultured Erysipelotrichaceae bacterium
CTCTATTATTCGCTTGCCAACTTTTAGTTGAAGTAATATTATTTATGGGCGCTCTATGAAAGAGGAGCGAATTGTGCGCCAGTAGCTCAGCTGGATAGAGTAACAGACTACGAATCTGTGGGTCACGAGTTCGAATCTTGTCTGGCGCGCCAATGTTCGAGATGTAGCGCAGCTTGGTTACCGCGTCTGCTTTGGGAGCAGAAGATCATGAGTTCGAATCTCATCATCTCGACCAGTTACAAATTAAGCCCTGATTTGCAGGGCTTTTTTGTTTGTGATACCGCTTTCAAAAAGCAATTGGGCTTTGCCCATGTGATAATATTTCCAGATATGGAAAACACTTTCGAAACGCTTCTCCGAAATCGAGGGGCTTTTTGCAGCGTTTTTTGTGACTAAGGGGGAATAAAGAATGCTTGAGAAATACATCAAAGCCGCTCTCAAAGAGACCGAATGCGACGTCCTTCTCAAAAACGGCTCATACGTCAATCTCTTTGATGGAGAGGTTGAAGAAGGAGATATCGCCATCAAAGATGACCGCATCGTCGGCATTGGCAAAGGCTATAAAGGTAAAACCGAATATGACATCACCGGTATGACCGTCATCCCAGGCCTCATCGATGGCCACGTCCACATCGAATCATCACAGAGCACCCCAGAGGAATTCGCCGCGATGATCGTCCCACACGGCACGACCACCATCATCGCCGACCCTCATGAGCTCGCCAACGTCCTTGGCATGAACGGCATCCATTATGTCGTCGAAGCCGCCAAAAACGTCCCTCTCGACATCAAGGTCCAGCTCTCTAGCTGCGTCCCAGCCACCCCATTCGAAACCAGCGGTGCCATCCTTAATGGAGACGACATCGCTAAAAACATCACCGACAAAGACATCAATGGCTTAGGAGAATTCATGGCATATCCTTCCGTCATCGGCTGCGATCCAGATACCTTAAAGAAACTTGAGGCTACCCACGAAGCCGACAAAGTCATCGACGGCCACGCTCCTCTTCTTCAGGGCGACCAGCTCAATGGCTATCTTTGCGGTGGCATCATGACCGACCACGAATCTATCACCATCGATGAGATGAAAGAGAAGATCTCCAAAGGCGTCTACACCCATCTCAGAGTTGGCTCCTATACCAGAAGCATGGACCTCGTCAAAGCCATCACCCCATGGAACTATCGCCGCGTCCTTCTTTGCACCGACGATAAGCACGCTGCCGAGATCAAGAAGAACGGCCACCTCGATGATGCCCTCAGAAGAGTCGTTGCTACCGCCTCCGTTATAGAGGCGCCATCGCACCTTTCTATTTCGCTGACCTCGTCGTCATGGATAACCTCAAAGACTTCAACGCCAAGATGGTCTTCAAAGATGGCAAGCTCGTCGCCAAAGACGGAAAACCTCTCTTTGACACCAGCAAGAGATATCTCCCTGACTTCGTCAAGAACACCGTCCACGTGAAGGATTTCACCGCCGACGACTTCAAGATCGAACTCAAATCCAAGAAAGCCCGCATCATGACCACCGAATCTAGCGGAGTCATGACAGGTGAGGCCATCATGGAAGTCGAATCAAAAGACGGTGACGTCATCGTCGAAGGAACCGATCTCCTTAAGATGATCGTCGTAGAAAGACACAAGATGACCGGAAACATCGGCAAAGCCCTCATCAAAGGCTATGGCTTCAAGGGAGGCGCGATGGGCATCTCCGTCGCTCACGACTCCCATAACATCATTCTCCTTGGCGATGATAACGAATCCCTCCTAAAAGCCACCAATGAGCTTAGAAGAATCGGTGGAGGCATGGTCATCGTCGACAAAAAGAACGGCACCGTCGAATCCGTTCAGCTTGATATCGCCGGCTTAATGTCGAGCAAACCAAGCGAGGTCGTCCAAGAAGAGAGCCAGAAGCTTATCGACAAAGCCTACTCGATGGGCGTCGACAGAAACAAAGAAGCCTTCTTCTCGCTTACCTTCCTCTCTCTTGCCGTCATCCCTCACCTCCGTTTGGTCGACAAAGGCCTATTCGACGTCTTCAAGTTCGACTTCGTTCCTCTCGAGGCGGAATAACCCCATAAAAAACAAAGGCCTAAGAATTTTCTTAGGCTTTTTTGTGTGTGTTGCTTGTAAGAAAAAGGAAAATCGTACAATAATTATTTAGATGGTTTTCCTAGAGAATAGCGAAATTCGCAACCACATGACTCTTGAGGCGGTCATGTCTTTGCCAAAGGCGCCTTTGATTTCAAAAGGCAAACAGGGCAAGAAGAATGAGGATCGCCTTGATTTTATTTATGCTTTGGGAAACCTGGGCGTCATCCTTAGAAGAGCCGCATTCCCTAATGACTTCGACCCAAAGAAATCCTGTTCTTCCTTCGAAGACAGAGATTACCTAGAGAACCTCAATATCTTCGGCGCCTACTATCTTTCTTCGAAAACCGATAGCAGCATCCTCGATGCCGGCTTAGCCAATAAGAACATCCAGAGAGTCATCGACGCCCTTAAGAAAGAAGCCTTCGCCCTCATCAAGAAAGAAGGAGAAGATGAAGTGAGGCACTATGCCTTCGTCGAAAGAAAGCTCATGGACACCCCGCTAGTGAGGAGCGCTTTCGAAATCGCCCTTGAAGCCCATAAGAACGAGACTGATGCCTCTGGCATGTGCTACATGTATCACATCATCAGGGTTGCGTTAGGCTGCGTCACCGAATATCAGATCGTCACCGCGCTTCTCCATGACGCGATCGAAGGCCATGATGGCAGATATAGGGTTGAGAAACTCTCCATCTATGGCTTCCCACGCGAAGTCTTGGGCGCTCTCCTCCATCTTGACCATGACCGCATCACCCCATATATCGCCTATACCTACGAAGCTGCCCGCAACGAGATCGCTAGAGCAGTCAAGCATGCTGAGCTTCTTGATAACCTCGATGAATCGAGGAATCATGGCAAGCACCGCAAGAGAGCCCTTTATTACTTCAAAGCCCTCTCTCTCATTGAGAAGTACCCATATTTCGACGACACATCGACCCTTTATCTTTATGACCTAAGGAACAATTGCTTCCTTAAGAAGACCAAGGAAGGTCACTTCATCCTTCAGGAAGGCACCTTCAAGCCTTGCCGCTACAAAGTCGATTACGAGGATGTGGTGGATGTCTCCTTCTATTCAAACGACGAATCCGTCTTAGAGGACAACATGCCGTTCTTCGAGGATGGCGTCCTCCAACTCGAATAAACACTGATGATTAATGAGCACTCGGTTGAGTGCTTTTTTTATGAGTTGACGTATTGACAATGACAACACAATATGTTGCAATATGCGTAGATAGAGGAGGAAGACATAATGGCCAACATCAACATTAGAATCGACAGCGAAATAAAAAAGAATGCCGAAGCCGTTTTCTCCAACATAGGAATCACCCCGACAGCCGCCATCAATTTGTTTTATAAACAGGTTATTAGGACTAAAAGCATCCCTTTTGAACTTAAGGCAGATATTCCAAATCAGAAAACCATCATAGCACTCGATGAAGTAGAAGAGATGGAAAAGAATCCTGAGAAGTATAAAGGGTATTCCACCGTCGATAGCTTAATGAAGGATCTTCTATAGTGGTTTATACCATTAAGAAAACGAGCCAGTTTAAGCAGGATTTCAAACTTTGCGTTAAAAGAGGCCTTGATATAAACGAATTCACAACGGTCTTGACGCTATTGGCAAACGGCTCTCCTCTCCCAGAGAGATACAAAGACTACCCATTGCAACCATCTAAAGATTTCAAGAATTGCCGTGAACTTCATATAGAACCCGATTGGTTGCTTGTCTACAAATACTCCAACGATAACTTAATACTCTATTTTAGTTAGGACGGGATCTCATTCAGACTTGTTTAGGCGAACGATCAGCAAAAAGAAAAGGCTAGTCCGTAAAGGTGCTAGCCTTTTTAATTTTCCCAGCAAATCGGCAATTATTTGCCTTGCCACTTCCAGTTCGCGACTTCTGGTAAGTCGAGACCGTACTCGTGGATGTATTGCTTATGCTCAACGAGCTTGTCGCTCATCTTCTGGTAGAGGTATGCGCCGCGGTTGCCAAGGTTTGGTAACTTGAGGAGCATCGACTGAACGAGGTGGAAGCGATCGACTTCATTCTGGACGCGGACGTCGAATGGAGTGGTGATGGTTCCTTCTTCGTGGTAACCATGGACGTGGATGTTATGGTTGTGACGGCGATAGGTAAGCTCATGGATGAGGGTTGGATAGCCGTGGAAGTTGAAGATGATTGGCTTGTCTTTGGTGAAGAGCATATCGAACTGATCATCGCTAAGACCGTGCTTATGGAGTGATTTTGGCTGAAGCCTGAATAAGTCGACGACGTTGATGAAACGGATCTTAACGTCTGGGAGTTCCTTATGCATGATGTCGGCAGCGGCAAGGGCCTCAAGGGTTGGGGTCTCGCCAGCGCAGGCTAAGACGATGTCTGGTTCCTGGCCCTGGTCATTAGAGGCCCAGTCCCAGATGGAGATGCCCTGTGTGCAGTGCTTGACGGCTTCTTCCATGGAAAGCCACTGTGGACGTGGATGCTTGGAAGCGATGATGACGTTGACGTAGTTCTTACTACGTAAGCAGTGGTCCATGGTGCTAAGCAAGCAGTTGGCATCCGGTGGGAGATATAAGCGGACGACGTCGGCTTTCTTGTTGGCGATATGATCCATGAAGCCTGGGTCTTGGTGGGTGAATCCGTTATGGTCTTGCTGCCAGACGGTGGAAGCAAGGATGAGGTTTAAGGAAGCGATTTCCTCTCTCCAAGGAAGCTGGTTGCAAACCTTGAGCCACTTAGCGTGCTGGGCGACCATGGAGTCGATGATACGGGCGAAAGCCTCATAGGAAGCGAAGAAACCATGACGTCCGGTGAGGAGGTAGCCTTCGAGCCAGCCTTCGCAAAGGTGCTCAGAGAGCATGGAGTCGATGACACGGCCATCGGCGGCTAAAAACTCATCGGTAGGGAGAGTCTCGGCGTCCCATTGACGGTCAGTGACCTCAAAGATGTGGTTGAGACGGTTGCTTAAGGTCTCATCTGGTCCGAA
>CADBDO010000032.1 GCA_902793515.1 uncultured Erysipelotrichaceae bacterium
TACCGAAGAAAGAATCGCCAAATATAGAAACAAGACCAAGAGAATCGCTGAAGCGATTGAAATACTTAAGAACACAGTCGTCTCTGACAAAGAAGGACTTAAAGAATACCTCCTTGCCAACGGTTTCACTGATTACGAGATCGGCCACAGGGGATATGAGCTTTTGAAACGCCCTGGACTCCATCTTCGTGAGATCATGAGCTTCATGCCAGAGATGGAAAGTTATCGCGACTTCGATGATGCAACCATCTTGTCTCTCGAGACAAAAGTCAAATATGAAGGCTATATCACCCAAGAACTCAAAGACGCCAAAGGCAACCACAAGCTTGAGAACATCAAGATGCCAGTAGGGGAAGATTATTCCTCTTGGGAAGGCCTCCGTCTTGAGGCGAGAGAAAAACTCAAGAAGGTCAATCCTGCCACGATCGGTCAGGCCTCACGCATTCCAGGGGTGAACCCTGCTGACATTTCGATTATCATTTTGACAATGAAGAAGAGAGGTCTTTTATGACTTACGAAGAGATGGTGAGCCTCTTATCTCCTGAAGGAGTGGAACGAGAAGATGAATCTCACTGCCATCACCGATGAGCCAGAGATTGTCGAGAAGCATTTTTATGATTGCCTTCTCCCAACCGACCATGACCTCTTAGATGACAAACTCATCTGCGACTTAGGAACAGGCGCTGGATTCCCAGGCATGGTTTGGGCGATCGCTTATCCTAAATGCGTCGTTACCCTTGTTGATGCGACTGGCAAGAAATGCATGTTCCTCAATGAGGTCATCAAAGAACTTAATCTCACGAACGCTTTCGTGGTTAATTCACGCGGCGAAGATCTTGATATGAGGGAGCATTTCGACATCGTCACCGCTAGAGCGGTTGCTCCTCTCAACATCCTCCTCGAAGTCTGCGTCCCTCTCATCAAAGAGAAGGGCCTCATGATCGCCATGAAAGGCGCCAAAGGAAAAGAAGAACTTGCTGACGCCAAGAAAGCGGTTCAGAAACTTTACCTTAAGGTAATCAACATCAATGAACAAGCTCTCCCAAATGATGAGGGAGTCCGTTATAACATCATCCTCAAGAAAGAGAAGAAGACCGAAAAGAAGTATCCTCGTTCTTGGGCAGAAATCCAGAAGAAGCCTTTGTAAAATAACCTAGTTTTGCAAAGGTTTTTTAGATTTTTCCAATTATTTGGAATATCATAGTTTTATGACGAGAATCATAAGCATTGCCAATCAGAAAGGTGGAGTCGGAAAGACAACGACGGCCATTAACCTTTCTAGTGCTTTAGCGAGCTATGGCAAAAAGGTGCTTTTGATTGATTTCGATTCGCAAGGCAATTCCACCCGTGGATTTGGCTTTGATATCACTTCTTTGGCTTATACCGTCTATGACGCTTGCATCAAGGAAGCCGACATTAACGCGATCATCAGAAGAACGAACTGCAAGGGCGTTGATATCGTCCCAAGCAATCTCCGTTTGGCTAACTTAGAAGCCTATATGCAGTCTCATGGCGTCAGCACTCCATTTGCCGTCCTTGCTGACGCGCTCAGCCATCTTAAGCGCGACTATGATTTCATCGTCATCGACTGCCCACCTTCTCTTGGCATCCTTTCTCTTAACGCACTTGTTGTGTCAACAAGTGTCATTATCCCGATACAGTGTGAATTTTTTGCCATGGAAGCAGTGGCCTCGATGCTTAGCACCGTTAACCGTATCCAAAACAACTACAACCCGGCTTTAAAGATTGAGGGCTTCCTCATGACCATGTACGACTCAAAAGCCTCTTTGTGCAACGAGATCGTCTCCCAGGTCAGAAGCCTCTTCGATGAGAACACCTTCGTGACCATGATCCCAAGGAACGTTTCTCTCCCTGAAGCGAGCGCGCATGGACAATCCGTGATCGACTACCGCCCATCATCGAGTGGCGCGGTTGCTTACCTCGCTCTTGCCCGTGAGGTTTTGGAGCATGAAAAAGAGTAACGTCTCATCGCTTAGCAAACTCGTTAAGAAGTTCTCGCAAGAAGATGTCATTCTCCAGATGGAGAAGGAATATCGCAGCGTAGCTTCGATCAATATCCCCCTCGAAAAAATCGACGACAATTCCTACGTCAATAAAGTCACATTTTCCAAAAAAACCGTCAATTTGCTGGGAAAATCCATCAAAGAGAAAGGTTTTTTCAATCCACTTGTTGTCCGTCGCAAAGGCGACCGCTATGAACTCATCCTTGGAAGAAAGAGGTATTTCGGGGCCAAGAATATCGACCTTGCTGAGGTACCTGTCATCATCAGGGAAGTGGACGATGAAGAGGTACTCCTCATGCTTCTTGCCGACGTCCGTGACGAAAGAGAAGGCAACATCATCGAGATGGCGCTTATCTATGCGGCGCTCTCAGAGAAGTTCAACTATTCGCAAGCCACCCTTGGAAAGCTTTCCCATCAATCTAGAAGCCAGGTGACGAATATCGTCCGTCTTCTTTCTTTGCCAGACAAAGTCGTTAAAGAAGTCATGCTTGGCGAACTTTCTTACGGACATGCGCGCGCATTATTAAGGCTAGACCAGTTTGAGATCGAAGAAGCGGTCAAAACTATCCATCACAACAAGCTCTCTGTAAGAGAGACTGAAGCCCTTGTGAAGAGATACCGCTACGAAGATGAGGATTACGAGAAAGAAGTCTCCCTCATCACCAAGAGCAACGCTCGTGACGTCAAAATCAAACCAGCTTCTGTCTCTTTTGAATTCGATACCGTTGAAGAGAAAGAAGCCTTTATCAAAAAATACTTATCCGATTGATTGACATACTTCTAAGAAGTATTAATATTGTCTTGCTTCAGGGCGACGAGAATTACGTCGACTGGCGGTAAAGCCCGCGAGTGGTTAACGCCACATGAACTGGTGAGATTCCAGTGCCAACGGTACAGTCCGGATATGCAGAAGCTATTATTGCTTAGCCCCCTGATGTCAGCCATATAGGAGGTTTTTTTATTTTTATGGTTTTGACAGAAGTACAAGAAGGTCTCACGAGAGAACAAATTTCGTGGATCGTTCTAGGCGCGTCATTAGTCGCCACAATCGTCTTCGTAATCTTGTATTCGAAGTACATGAAGAAAAAGGAATTCTCTTGGGCGAGATTCGCCGCTAGGGTCGCCATCTTCGGTGCCTTGTCGTCCATTCTCTACGTCGTCCCGGTATTCCAGCTCAAACTCCCTTTCCTTCCAGCTTTCATGGAACTCCACTTTGATGAGGTTCCAGCATTCATTGCCGGTTACGCCTATGGCCCATTCACCGCATTTATCGTCCTTTTCATCAAAACGCTTATCAAGCTTCCGTTCAGCGGCACCTTCTGTGTCGGTGAATTAGCCGATCTCATTTTCTCCTCGGCCTTTGTCCTTCCTGCCGCTTTCATCTATAAGAAAGTCAGGAACCTTAAGGGTGTCTTCATTGGATTTGGCGTGTCGTTCGTCCTTCAGATCATAGTCGCATCCCTCATGAACGTTTACGCCATCTTGCCTTTCTATATGCAAGTTATGAATTACCCATATGACGCGATCATGGATATGTGCTCAAAAGCGAACCCATTAGTCAAGAACCTTGATATTGATTACGTCATGTTCATCGTCGTTCCAATGAACATCATTAAGAACGCTATAGTTCTTGTTCTCACCTACTTCGTCTACAAAGGAATTCACAAAACTCTCCGCTGGGAAAAACCAGAGCAAAAAGAAGAGCTTGAAGTAGTGGACGTTGAAGCGAAATAACGAAAAAAGGATGGCAAATCGCCATCCTTTTCTTGTTTTAGCTTAGAAGAAGTTATTCTTCGATAGCGCCGACTGGGCAGCTAGCGATGACTTCATCAGCGGCGCCGTCTTCGATCTCAGCGATGGCTTCGCTCTTGCCTTCGTCGTTGAGGGTGAAGGCTTCTGGAGCCATGTTGACGCAAAGGCCACAGCCGATGCAGGCGTCAGCGTTGACTTTAAGTTTTTTCATGTTTGGGAAATCTCCTTTGTTGGTATGGACTTATTGTAAATTGACCATGCCGAAAGTCAATATTTTGGCCCCTAAAAGAGGTCGGGTGTTTCTTTCCCTCTCTTTTCAAGAGATAATATTTCTTGCTTGTTATGAAATCGAGAACGAAGAAGTGGGCCCACTACAGGGAAACAATTAAAAAACTTCCTGCTGAGAAGTTCCCCAAGAGGAAAGACTACACCGAGGTCGCTTCTATTTCCGATTTAGCCGAGATGAACGTCAGCGCGAAAGCCTCAAACGCTCTCTCAGGCAACGTTCGTAACGCCAAAGCAACCCCATATGCGGTTTATCAAAGAAGAAGGAGCAACATGCTTATCTTTAAGCTTGTGGTGACGTTCCTCGTTGTCACGGGGCTCATCTGTGCTTGGTTCTTCTGGGTCATGAGGTAAAAGAAAATGGAAAGATTCATCACAGTCGCTATCGACGGACCAGCTGCTGCTGGCAAAAGCACCATCGCCAAGAGAGTGGCAAAGCTTCTTAATTACACCTATCTCGATACCGGTGCCATGTACCGCGCGGTCACCTATGCCGTCATCAAAGCTGGACTCAATCCAGAGATCGAAGAAGAATCGGTCAAAGTCCTTCCAGGCCTCAAGATCGACCTCAAGGAAGATGGAACCGTTCTTTGCAACGACGAAGACGTCAGCAAGATCATCCGTGAGCCTATCGTCTCTAGCAAAGTCAGCTACATCGCCGCGATGAAGCCAATCCGTCTTGCCCTCGTCGATATGCAGCGCGAAATGGCGGGCAGCAAGAATGTTATTCTTGATGGCAGGGACATCGGAACTTACGTCCTTCCAAACGCTGATGTGAAGATTTTCCAAATCGCTTCAGTTGAATGTCGAGCCAAACGTAGATATATTGAGAACCTTGAGAAGGGTATTCCATCCACTCTCGAAGAGATCACCGAGTCGGTGAAGAAGCGCGATTACATTGACTCTCATCGCGACTTCGCTCCACTTAGGAAAGCTGAGGATGCTGTCGAAATCGACACCTCAGATATGACAATCGAAGAGTCTGTCGACGCCGTCTTGGCCGTCATCAAAGAGAAAACAGGTATAGAGATTCCATGTCATTAGGCGTTTTAGCGTTAGTAGGCGCTCCATCCGCAGGAAAGAGCACCATCTTCAACCGTATCGTCGGAGAACGCAAATCCATCGTTGAGCCAACCCCAGGCGTCACGAGAGATAGGATTTACGGCAAAGGCGTTTGGTTAACCAAAGAGTTCACCGTCATCGACACAGGCGGCCTCACATCTTTTAATGTGCCTTTCCAAGACCTTATCAAAGCCCAAGCTGAGGTAGCCATCCAGGAAGCGGACATCATCGCTTTCATCGTCGACGGAAACAAAGGCCTCACAAGCGACGATAGATATATCGCCAAGATGCTCAGGATGAGTGGAAAGCCGGTCGTCCTTGTCGTCAACAAGATCGACAACATCATGGAATACGGAAACACCGGGGAATTCTATTCCCTTGGCTTAGGCGATCCTATCGCTGTTTCTGGCGCGCATGGCATCGGCATTGGCGATCTTCTCGACGAAGTCGTGAAGAAACTCCCAGAGAAAGAAGTCCCAGATTATGGCGACGCGATCACTTTCTGTTTGATCGGCCGTCCTAACGTTGGCAAATCCTCTTTATCCAATAGACTTCTTGCCAGCGAAAGAACCCTTGTCTCCAATATCGCTGGAACCACCCGCGATTCAATCGATACCCCATTCACCAGAGATGGGAAGAACTACGTTGTCATTGATACAGCTGGCTTAGTCAAACGCGGAAAGATCTTCGAAGCTATTGATAAATATGCCGCTTTAAGAGCCTTAGCCTCGATTGAGAGAAGTGAGATCGTTCTCCTTTTGATCAACGCTGAGGAAGGCATCATCGAACAGGATAAGCATGTCGTCGGATATGCTTGCGATAACCACAAAGCCATCATAGTCGTGGTCAATAAGTGGGACGAAGGAAAGAAGAAGGGGCTCACCAAGGAAGGCTTCACCAAAGAGATCAGGAAGCAGTTCAAGTTCTTGGAATACGCTCCAATCTTATTCACCTCCGCCAAATCAGGACTTGGATGCCAGGATATCCTTCCTAAGATCCTTGAGGTCCATGAGGCCTATAACCGCCGCATCCCAACCAACGTCTTAAATGACATCATCAGAGACGCCCAAGACCTCAATCCTGCTCCTGAATTCAACCACGCCAGACTAAAGATCTCTTTCGCCAATCAGAGCGCGGTTTGCCCGCCGACTTTCATCATGTTCTGCAACGCTCCGAAGTCAGCGCATTTCTCTTATACAAGGTATCTTGAGAACCAAATCAGGGCCGCATACGACTTCGACGGAACCCCTGTGAACATCATTTACAGGGCGAAAAAATAACTTTTTCCGACTTTCTTCTTGGAAAAAAGTAAATATAGCAACGATGCCACTTTTAGTCGTTTTTTAGGCGAAAAAGCTCGATAAACGCTACATTTTATCTATTGTAAAGAATGAAAGCCCTTTCACCAAATATCTACTAATTTGTCAAAAAAGCCGATGGTATCGAATGAATTTTGACTTTTTATTCTTGTCAAAGATGGAAAAAGGTGTTAATTTTTTTATGACCATTTAGCAAAGGAGGAATGTCCCAATGAATAAAGCTGAATTAGTCGAAGCTGTTGCCGAAAAGGCCGAACTCTCGAAGAGAGACGCAGAAGCTGCCGTTGACGCCGTTCTCGAAGTCATCGAAGCCGCTGTTGTTAAAGGTGAAGAAGTCAAACTTTCTGGCTTCGGTATCTTCTCAAAGAAAGCCCGCGCTGCCCGCGAGGGAACCAACCCATCCAACCAGAAGAAGATCAAGATCCCAGCTTCCAACACCGTCGCTTTCAAGGTCTCCAAAGCCTTCAAAGAGAAACTCAACTAAGAATTTCTAATGACATCTAAGGCGGCCTAAGGGTCGCCTTTTTTATTGCCTTTAACACTTAGGGTGTTATAGGATAAAATTCCCCTATGAGAATTGAAGCCTTCGATTTCCTAAAAGATGTTTTCAGCAAAAACGGCTTTCACCTCTATGTCGTAGGAGGAACCGTCAGGGATTTTCTTTTGGGAAAAGAGATAACTGACCTCGACTTCGTCACAGACGCCACTCCAGAAGAAGAGATGAAGTTCATCCCTGAGGCAGATTTCACCTTCAAGAAGTTCGGGGCAGTCCGTTATCCCTATAAGGGAAAGCACATCGATATCACGACTTTGAGGCAAGAAGGGGAATATAATGATTCCCGACATCCTTCAAAGGTCACATTCGTGAAAGACCCTAAGCTCGATTACGTAAGAAGGGACTTCACGATCAACGCGATGTATCTCGATGAAGAATATAAGGTCATTGATTTCTCTAGCGGCCAAGAGGACCTCAAGAAGAAACTAATCCGCTTCATCGGAGACCCGGTTAAACGAATTGAGGAAGACCCGTTAAGGATTGCAAGAGCCGAAAGGTTTGCGAAATCGCTAGGCTTCGAAATCGAAGAAAAAACCCTGCAAGCAATCAAATCTAAGCGTGATTTGCTTGAGAAATTGAACCCAGAGAAACTAAAAGAAGAGGAAAGGAAAGGTTGGAAAGGAACGTTATGAAGAATCCGTATTTGAATGCAGTCAGCTTCCATTACGTTCTTTTGGATTGCTACAAGAGACTTGGTCTCACCGAAGAAGAACTTTCCGTCATCCTCATGATCGATCACCTTATCGAGCAGGGGAACACCTTCATCAACAGCGACATGCTTGCCCTCAAGATGAATCTCAAGCCTGCCGACATCGATAAAGACCTCACTGAACTCGTCAAAAAGAGCTATCTCACCTATGACACGGTCGAAGGCAAACTCACCGTTTCTTTGAGCAACCTCAAAGACAAGGTGTACGCTCTTTTCAAAGAGACTATGGACCGTGAGGCTAGCCAACTCACTGATAAGACAAGGGAAAAGGCCCTCTCAGAGATCCATTCCTTCTTTGAAGGACATCTTAACCGTAGCCTCTCCCCATTAGAGCAAAGCACCATCAACGAATGGCTTGATGCCAGATACACCCTTGATGAAATCAAAAACGCTCTCCTTGATACCCTCAAATCCGGTAAGAAATCGATTAGAGCCATCGAGAAAACCCTTAAGAGCGCAAGAAAAGCCCAGGACATCCTCAAAGAGGGAAGCAGCGCTGTAAGCGACACCTGGGACAAAGATATCGAAGCGACCATCGCGATCGCCAAAGACCTTTGGGGCAACAAATAATGAAAAACGAAAAGGTAGCCGCTATTTTAAGCTACCTCCACGATAACTATGACGATGCCAAGACGGCACTAGATTTTACTAATGACTACGAATGCTTGGTCTCGATCATTTTGAGCGCCCAAACCACCGATAAGAGCGTCAACAAAGTCACCCCAGCTCTTTTCAAACACTTCCCAGACTTCGAATCCCTAGGAAAAGCCTCAATCGAAGAGATCGAAAACGACATTAAGACATTAGGTCTATACCACAACAAGGCTAAGAACATAAACGCTCTCGGGAAGGTTATGGCTAGTGAGTATAACAGCGTCATCCCAAGCGACAAAAAGACCCTCACATCCCTCCC
>CADBDO010000033.1 GCA_902793515.1 uncultured Erysipelotrichaceae bacterium
CGTTGAGAAATCCGTCAAAGGATACAAAGAAATCGAATTCGAGGTCATGCGTGACAGCAAAGATCACGCGATCACCATCTGCGGCATGGAAAACGTTGACCCAGTCGGCGTCCACACCGGTGACTCCATCGTCGTTGCCCCAATCATGTCCCTCAATGAGCACGATTTGAAGATGCTTAACGACTCCGCCATCAAGATCATCAGAGAACTCAAGATCGAAGGCGGCTGCAACGTCCAATTTGCCCTTAATCCAAATTCCAGTGAGTACTTCTTAATCGAGGTCAACCCACGTGTCTCCCGTTCCTCCGCTCTTGCTAGCAAAGCTAGCGGATACCCAATCGCCAGAGTCACCGCCAAGATCGCCCTTGGCATGGAACTCAGTGAGATCCCAGTCGCCGGCGGAACCGCTGCGATTGAGCCATCCCTTGATTACGTCGTCGCCAAATTCCCTCGCTTCCCATTCGACAAGTTCACCAGCGCTTCCAATGAGCTTGGAACCCAGATGAAAGCCACCGGCGAAGTCATGGGTATCGGCACCACTCTCGAAGAATGCGTCCTCAAGTCCGTGAGATCCCTTGAAATTGGTGCTTGCCACCTCCATAGCAAAGTCTTCGATGAGGTTCCAACCGAAGAACTCAAGAAGCACATCAGCACCTTCAAGAGCGACAACGTCTTCGCTATCTGCGAGCTCTTAAGAAGAGGCGTCAGCGTGGACGAATTATTCAAAATCACCGCCATAACCCCATTATTCTTGGAATCCTTCAAGAAAATCATCGATATGGAAAAGGAGATCGCCGCTAAGCCAGGCGACCTTGAGATTCTCAAAGCCGCTAAGGTCATGGGCTTCTCTGACAAATACATCGCCAAGCTCTGGAAAGAGAAAGAGCTCGATGTCTATAACAAGAGAATTGAGAACAACATCATCCCAACCTTCAAGATGGTCGACACCCTCCACACCGGAGAATATATCGCCTACCTCTATTCCACCTATCAGAACCTCGTTGATCCATCCTTCAAGAACGAATCCCGCTTGACCAACAAGAAGAAGATCGTCGTTCTTGGCGCTGGCCCAATCAGAATCGGCCAGGGCGTCGAGTTCGACTACTCCACCGTCCACGCCGTCCAAACCATCAAACGTGCTGGATACGAAGCCATCATCATCAATAACAACCCAGAAACCGTCTCCACTGACTACACCACCGCTGATAAGCTCTACTTCGAGCCTCTCACCGTGGAAGATGTCATGGCCATCATCAACTATGAGAAACCAGAAGGCGTCATCGCTTGCTTAGGTGGACAGACCGCCATCAACTTAGCGGACCCTCTCGCTGCTCGCGGAGTTAAGATCATCGGCACCGATTGCGAAGCCATCGACAAAGCCGAAGATAGAGACCTCTTCGAGAAGGTTTGCAAATCCCTTAACATCCCTCAGCCAGACGGAACCGCTGTTACCTCAATCCCAGAAGGTATCAAAGCCGCTTCGAGAATCGGATACCCAGTCCTTGTCAGACCATCCTTCGTTCTCGGTGGCAGAGCCATGCAGATCGTCAATGACGAGAATGGCTTGAAGCACTATCTCAAGACCGCTGTCGAAATCGACGAAGACAAACCAGTCCTCGTTGACAAATACATCGTCGGTAAGGAAGTTGAGGTCGACGCTATCTGCGACGGCATCGACGTCTTTGTCCCAGGCATCATGGAACTTGTCGAAAGAACCGGCATCCACTCTGGCGACTCCATCTCCGTCTACCCATCCTTCTCCATCAGCGACAAGGTCAAGGGCATCATCCTTAGCTATGCTAAGCAGTTAGGTCTTGGCGTTGGCATCAAAGGCTTGTACAACATCCAGTTCATCGTCGATAGAGAAGAGAAAGTCTACATCATCGAGGTCAACCCTCGTTCTTCTAGAACCGTCCCATTCCTTTCTAAGGCTACCGGATACTCTTTAGCGGATATCGCTACCGAGGTCATCCTTGGCAAGAGCCTTAAGGAACAAGGCATCTTCGGAATCTACCCAGAAGAGAAGAAGAGATACTACGTCAAAGTCCCAGTATTCAGCTTCAACAAGATCAAAGGTCTTGACGCTTACCTCTCACCAGAAATGAAATCCACTGGCGAAGCCATCGGTTATGATGACAAACTTAATAGAGCCCTCTACAAAGCCTTACAGGCTGCTGGAACCAAACTCCAGAACTACGGAACCGTCTTCGTCACCATCACCGACGAAGATAAGGAAGAGGCTCTCCCACTCGTTAAGAGATTCTATGACCTTGGCTTCAACATCGAGGCCACTAGCGGAACCGCTTCCTTCTTAAAGGAACACGGCATCAGAACCCACGTCCTTAAGAAGATCAAAGAAGGCAGCACCGAGATCCGCGACTCCATCAGACAAGGCCATATCGCCTACGTCATCAACACTGCTAAGGTCGGTGAAAAGGCCTCCGAATCCGATGGCTACCAAATCAGAAAGTACGCGATCGAGAGCAACGTCACGATGTTCACCTCGCTTGATACCGTGAAAGTCCTTCTCGATGTCTTAGAGGAGACCACCATCACTATTTCCACGATCGATGCCTAAGGGAGCAACCATGAAGAGAAGCGTATTTGAAATCGAAAAGAACATCCCTCTCACGAAAGATGTTTTTGAGATGGTCTTAAATGGAGATATCTCGGGTATCACCAATGCCGGCCAATTCGTCAACATCCTTCTTGATGGTTATTACCTTAGAAGGCCAATCTCCGTCTGTGACTATGACGAAGGCACCCTTACCCTCATCTACAAAGTCGTCGGCAAAGGCACCAAGGCCATGAGCGAGATGCCTGTTGGCACCAACCTCGATCTCCTTGTCGGCTTAGGAAATGGCTACGACCTTTCTAAAGCGGGCGACCACCCTCTCCTTATTGGAGGAGGCGTTGGAGTCCCACCGCTCTATAACCTTGCGAAGAAGCTCGTTAAGGAAGGCAAGAAAGTCTCGGTTATCCTTGGATTCAACAAAAAAGAAGAGGTTTTTGCAGAGGATTCTTTCAAAAAACTCGGATGTGACGTCACTGTCACGACCGTTGATGGCTCTTACGGAACAAAGGGTTTTGTCACCAACGCCCTCCCAGAGAGCTATTCATATTTCTACACCTGCGGCCCAGAGCCAATGCTCAAGGCTGTCTATAACGCGACCACTACCGAAGGGGAATTCTCCTTCGAGAGAAGAATGGGATGCGGATTCGGAGCCTGCATGGGTTGTTCTTGCAAAACCATCACCGGATTCAAACGCATCTGCAAAGAAGGCCCAGTCCTTAAGAAGGAGGAAATCTTATGGGAGAAATAGACACCAAGATCAACCTTTTGGGAATCGAAATCGATAACCCAATCATCCCAGCCTCCGGAACCTTTGGATATGGCTATGAGTACGCTGAGCTCTATGACATCAACATGCTCGGAACCTTCTCCTTCAAAGGAACCACCGCTGAACCAAGATTCGGAAACCCAACCCCACGTATCGCTGAGTGCCCTGCTGGAATGATTAACTGCATCGGACTCCAGAACCCTGGCATCGATAAGGTCATCAGCGAGGAACTCCCAAAGCTTAAGAAAGTCTTCCATAAGCCAGTCATGGCCAACATCTCTGGATTCTCGATGGAAGAATATGTCTCAAACTGCGAGAAGATCGACAAAGTTGATATGGTCGGATGGATTGAGCTCAATGTCTCTTGTCCAAACGTCCATGGCGGAGGACTTGCCTTTGGCACCGACCCAGACAACGTCAGGAACGTCGTTAAGGCCGTTAAGAAGATCATCCACAAACCTCTTATCGTCAAACTCTCGCCTAACGTAACCGATATCGTTGCAATCGCCAAAGCTGCTGAAGAAGGCGGAGCGGATGCAATCTCCCTCATCAATTCATTGATGGGACTTAGAATCGACCTCAAGACTGGGGAACCAATCTTAGGAATAAAGACCGGTGGCTTATCTGGCCCATGCGTCCTTCCTGTCGCGCTTAGATGCGTCTATCAGGTCGCGCATGCCGTCAAGATCCCTGTCATCGGAATGGGTGGCGTCTCTAGCGCAGAGGACGTCCTTGAGATGATGATGGCTGGTGCCACTGCCGTTGAAATAGGCGCCGCAAACCTCATCAATCCTTATGCTTGCAAAGAAATCATTGAGGATTTGCCAAGGATAATGGAGAAATACGGCATCAAATCACTTAAAGAAATTATTGGAGGAAGAAAATAAGATGGCAAAAGACGTAATCATCGCTTGCGACTTCGAGAGCAAGGAAAAGACACTCGAATTCCTTGATAAGTTCACTGGCAGAAAGCCATTCGTGAAAATCGGCATGGAGCTCTTCTATGCGGAAGGCCCATCCATCGTGAAAGAGATCAAAAAGAGGGGACATAAGATCTTCCTTGACCTCAAACTTCACGACATCCCAAACACCGTCAAGAAAGCGATGGCGAGACTCTCCGGCCTCGACGTTGATATGTGTAACCTTCACGCCGCAGGAACTAGAGCCATGATGGAAGCCGCCATCGAAGGCCTCACAAGACCAGATGGAACTAGACCACTTCTTCTTGCCGTTACCCAGCTCACCTCCACCGATCAGGAATCGATGGAAAGAGATATCCTCATCCATGAGCCAATCGACAAAGTCGTCATGCATTACGCTAAGACCGCCAAAGATTCCGGCCTTGATGGCGTTGTGTGCTCACCTCTTGAAGCGGGCAAAGTCCACGAAGTCTGCGGAAGCTCCTTCCTCACCGTCACCCCTGGCATCAGATTTGCTGATGGCGACAAAGGCGATCAGAAGAGAGTCATGACCCCTGCCGATGCAAGAGCCATTGGCAGCGACTACATCGTCGTCGGACGTCCAATCACCGCTGCAGCTGACCCAGTTGCCGCTTACGAAAGATGCATCAAAGATTTCTTAGGAGAATAAAAATGGAAAATATCGATCAATTAATTGCTAAAGACTTACTCAGCATCAAGGCTGTCTTCTTCAGCCCAAACAAACCATTCACCTGGGCAAGTGGAATCAAATCCCCTGTCTATTGCGACAACCGTCTTACCCTCACTGCCCCAGCAGTCAGAAACGACGTTGAGAACGCTTTAGCCGAAACCATCAAAAAGAACTATCCAGAAGTCGAAGTCCTTATGGGTACCAGCACTGCTGGCATCGCCCACGCTGCCATCGTTGGCCACATCATGAATCTCCCAATGGGTTATGTCAGAAGCGGCGCCAAAGACCATGGCAGACAGAACCAGATCGAAGGTAGACTCGAGAAAGGCCAGAAGGTCGTCGTCGTTGAGGACCTTATCTCCACTGGCGGAAGCGTCCTTGAAGTCGTTGATGTTTTAAGAGAAGCCGGTGCCGAGGTCCTTGGCATCGTCTCCATCTTCACCTATGGCATGAAGAAAGGCTTAGAGAGACTTGCCGCCGCTAACGTTAAGAACATCTCCCTCACCAACTTTGACATCATCGCCGAAGTCGCTGCTGAGGAAGGCTACATCGAAAAGAGCGACATTGAGCGTTTAATCAAATTCAGAAACAATCCAAGCGACGAGAGCTGGATCAAAGGTGAATAAAGATGCGCAGCGTCATCGATATCGTTGATTTATCGGTCGAAGAGATCGAGGCCCTTTGCAAGAAGGCCATCGACATCTCAGAGAACCCAGAGAAGTATAGCGAGGCCTGTAAGGGCAAGAAACTCGCCACTCTTTTCTATGAGCCATCAACGAGAACCCGTTTATCCTTCACCGCTGCCATGATGGAACTTGGCGGCAACGTCCTTGGCTTTGCTGGTGCAAGCAACTCTAGCGCCGCTAAAGGCGAAAGCTTTGCCGATACCGCAAAGACCGTTTCTTGCTACGCTGACATCATCGCGATGAGAACAACCCAAGAGGGAGCGGCCCTTGTCGCTTCCCGCGCTGGCTCGATCCCAGTCATCAATGCTGGTGATGGCAGACACTGTCACCCAACCCAAACCATGGCGGATTTGCTGACGATTTATAAAGAAAAAGGCGGTTTTGATAACCTTACCGTCGGCTTCTGCGGAGACCTCAAACTTGGTAGAACCGTCCACTCCTTATTAGCCGCTTTATCGCGTTACAAAAACATCAAAGTGGTCCTTATCTCACCAAAGGAACTCAAGCTTCCTGACTACGTCAAAGAAGACATCCTTGAGCCAAACCACATGGAATATGTTGAGACCACCTCTCTTGAGGAAGCCATGCCTTCCCTCGACGTCCTTTATATGACCCGCATCCAGCGTGAGAGATTCGATGACCTCGCCGAATACGAAAGGCTTAAGGACAACTACATCCTCACCGTCGATAAGCTTGAGACCGCGAAAAAAGACATGATCATCATGCACCCACTCCCACGCGTCAACGAGATCAGCGTCAAAGTGGACGATGACCCAAGAGCCTGCTACTTCAAGCAATGCTTAAATGGCAAGTATATGAGAATGGCTCTCATCCTCATGCTTCTTGATATCGCGAAGAAGAACCCTGTCAAAGAAGATGTCTTCGCTGGCAAAGGCTACATCCATAGCGAGCACAAGTGCAACAACCCTAAGTGCGTGAGCGCTAACGAGCAAGAGCTTGAACCACTCTATAAGAAGATCGATGACGAAGGACACATGAGATGCGTCTATTGCGACATCGGTGAGCCAAGCAAATAAAAAGCAAAAGAAAAGAGGCTGTGATTGAACTGAACCCCTCTTAGTTCACAAGAAAAAGAAAAGACCCCCTAGTGTAAAATTGCATTAGGAGGTTTTTTATATGGCAAGCAAAGGCCAAAAATTTAAGAAGTATTCTTCAGAATTTAAGGAGAAGATACTCAAAGAGTATTTTGATGGAATCTATGGTTATGAGACTTTGGCAAAGAAATATGGCGTTTCTTGGAAAACCATTGAGACGTGGGTAAGAAAAAGAAGAAAAGGCATTGATGTAACCGTCAACCATTGGAAAGGAAATAGCGGCAGGAAGAAAACCAAGGACCTAACGTTAGAGGACTACAAGGAAAGGTATGAGATCCTAAAAAAATACCAGGCCTTCTTACAAGCACGACGAGGGAAAAAGTGACGTTCATAACGATTCATATAAACGATTACAAACTATCCAACCTATGCGCGGCTTTGGCGATATCCCGCAGAACTTACTACAAGTACCGTGATCAAGAAGATCCCGATTATCATGAGTATCTGCTCATCAAAGGCATCTTCGACGAAAGCAAAGGCACGTATGGGTATCGTAGGATTGAAGAAGGCCTCAAGATTAAATATGGTGTAATTTTTAATCACAAGAAGGTGGCGAGGGTCATGAGGAAATACAACCTCAAGCCCGAATACATCAGGAGGCTGAGGCCAAACACATCGGCGAAGCGTCTGGAAGAGAACGTCCAGCCGAATCTGGTCGAAAGGCGATTCAGGACCGAAGGCCCCAACCGGATATGGTGCACGGACATCACTTATCTGACATTCGGGAACAAGAGAGCGTATCTGTCGACAATCATCGATTTATACGATCGTCATGTTGTGGCGTATGTCATATCCAAAAGAAACGACATTGAATTGGTAATCAATACCCTAAACAAAGCTTTGGAAACAGAAAAAGATGTGCATGGACTCATCATTCACAGTGACCAGGGTTTCCAATACACATCCAATCAATACAAAGCCGTCTGTGCCTCCAAAGGCATTGCCATTTCGATGAGCCGGAAGGGTACACCTATTGACGACTCTCCAATGGAGAGCTGGCACGGGATCCTCAAAAAGGAGACTTTGTACAACAATAATATCGCATCTCTGGAGCATTACATTCAACTGGTGGAGGAATGGATCGCCTTCTATAACTCAACGAGATTGAAAAACAGGAACCTTTAACGATTCCTGTCTTTAGGTCTTTTTTTGAAGTGTGTCCGTTTTGGGGTTCACTTCA
>CADBDO010000034.1 GCA_902793515.1 uncultured Erysipelotrichaceae bacterium
CTTGTTAAGGGTATTGAGTTCCGTTCCTTCTTTATACGGATCGAAGATCTTCGCTAGCTCATCTACTTTCTTTTTGAGTTCGTTGGCGATCTTCCCTTCTTCGTAGTCTAAGTATTCGAAGAACGTGTCGCACTGGAAAGCGGTTATCTTTGAGGCAGACATCGAGCAAGAACCCAAACAAAAAGAAACCCCTGTAAGGGTAAGAAGTATCTTTTTGAGGTTTCTTTTCATTGTTCTTCTAGAGAGTTGGCACGTTTGTCTTCCCGTCTTTGTCTGGATGGGATTTGAGGTATTCGATGATCGGGTCGTAGTTCTTGTCTTTCTTGCCGGCTTTGCAAAGAGAGACTTTCTTGGCTTCACCCTTAACGAGGGCTTCTGCCATGTCGTGGCAACCAGCGTATCCGCAGGCGCCGCAGTTATAGTGAGGGAGCATGTCTTCCACTTCTTTGATGCGAGGATCTTCCTCGACGTGGAAGAATTTAGCGGCAAGCGCTAAAAGAAGGCCAAGGACGGCACCGAGTCCTAGCATTAGCAAGAATGCCCATAATACGGTGAGATAATCCATGCTATTCCTTTTCCTCCTTTTCTTCTTTCTTGTGACGCTCTTTGTATATCATGCATCCTTCGACATCGCAGTCTTCGCAGTTCTTCGGTCCGATCTTGAGTTTCTCACAGCCCTTAGGGGCTGGGGTTCTCATATACAGGACGAAGCTGATGACGAAGACGATGAGAAGGACGACGATGATGACGATTGCGAGGATGAACGCTTGTGTTTGATCCATAACCTATCCAACCATTCCTCCGAATCCCATGAAGGCCATGGCCATGAGAGCGGCAACAATCAATGCGATAGGCACACCCTTCATGGCTTTAGGGATGTTATAGCCGTTTAGCCTTTCTCTCATGCAGGCAAAGAGAACGATGACGATGAGGAAGCCGATTGAGGTTCCTAAGCCATTGGCAAGGCTAGTTAAGAAGTCGAGCTGGGAGTCACTGTTTGTCTGGACGACACCAAGGACAGCGCAGTTGGTGGTGATGAGTGGGAGATAGATACCAAGGGTCTTATAAAGAGATGGGCTGGTCTTCTTGATGAATAGACCCACTATCTGAACAAGGGAAGCGATTACAAGGATATAGACGAGAGTGTCTAAGAATGGGATTCCCGCTGGGACAAGAACATAGAAGTAGAGAGGATAGCAGACCAAAGTCGCCATCATGATGACGAAGGTGACCGCTAAACCCATCGAGAAAGCGGACTTAACTTTGTTGCCAACACCAATAAAGGAGCAGATGCCATAGAAACGGCTGAGGACGACGTTATCGATGAGCATGTAGCTAACGATAGCGAGGATGAACGAAACGATCATTTCCATTATTTGGCACCTCCTGCTACGAGAGTGGCTTCCGCTTTGGCGGCTTCTTTGGCGGCTCTTTCTTTGGCTTTCTCCACTGCTTTCTTATGATTGGTGATTGCCGCCATCACGGCAAGCATAAGGCCAAGGACGATGAAAGCACCAGCTGGATTCTGGAAGATAGAGATCGAGAAGTCATATAAAGGATCGCCGTTTGTATCTAAAGTTGTGCTCTTAAGAATTGGGAGGACAAGAGGATCACCGAAGAAATTGAAGACCTTTCCGATTGTGAGGGTTCCTTTTCCGAAGATCTCACGGATAAGGCCCATGAGGGAGATGGCCCAGGTGTAACCGATGCCGTTTCCGCATCCGTCGAGGAAGGAATCGAAGACGCCGTTTTGCCCGGCAAAAGCCTCACTTCTACCAAGGACGATGCAGTTGACGACAAGGAGAGAGAGGAAGACGCCTAAAGAACTATAAAGCTCTGGGAGGAAGGCTTCCGCGAACATCTTGACGATGGTGACAAAGGTGGCGATGACGACGATGTAACATGGGGTCCTGATCTCTTCTGGGATGAGCTTACGGAGCAAAGAGACGATGACGTTGCTTGAAACAAGAACAAAGGTGAAGAGGAGTCCCATGCCGAAAGCGGTCTCTAAGGACTTCGTGACCGCCAAAGCAGGACAAAGGCCTAAGATCTGAACGAGGAGAGGGTTTTCTCTAAGGATGCCGTTGAGGAAGGATTCTTTATGCTGGCTGCGTTTAATCTTATCCATGCTCATTCACCCTCCTTCGCGTAGTTGTTCGTGTAGTGACGCATCGCGTCATCACACTGCTCTTTGACGATCTTCGCGCCATAGGTGGCACCGCACTTAACATCGGCTAGGTCTTTGAGATAGCCGTTGTTGTATTTGTTGATGTAATTGTCTTCTAAGGTCTGACCATATGACTCGGTGTTCTTAACAACGTAAATCTCATCGATCTTCGCTTCTTTGATGGAGATGAGGAGATCGACTTGTCCATAGGAGTTCTTCGCGCTGGTGCTATAGACGTAACCACGCTTATAGCCCTCTTCCCTAGGGACATCGACGATATAGACGCTGTTGATGGTTGGATAGAGGAGTTTGCCATCCTCCAATTCGTCAGAATTCTCTTTCATCTCGAAGTACTGGTAGTAGTACTGCTCCGGGTAGAACCTAGAGATTCCGTTCTTGATCTTGTTTTCTTTGTTAGCGGCGATGGCCCCTACCGTGGCAAGGTTCATTAAGCCAATCAAAAGAGCGGATCCGCTGGCGATCGTGGCAAGGGTCAAGGAGACTTTGAGATACTTGTTCATAAGCCAAAACCTCCAGCAAAAACCGTCCAGATTACGATCGCAATGGCTGCGAGCGGGAGAGCGACACAGATGATGATGTCTTTCTTTTTCCAGACCTCGCTTGACCATTTCGGATAGTCAAATAGCGGCGCTAAACAGTTAGCGATGAGGATGCCATATCCGACACCCTCAGGAAGGGCGGCGAAGTGACGGATGAAGAAGGCGGCGATGGCGGCAGACATGCCATACATCACCCTGCTTGGAGTGGTGATCGGCATGGTGACTGGGTCAGTGACCATGTAGACGGCACCAAAGAGGAAACCGCCGGCAAGGAGATGGGAAAGGACCCATTCCCCATATGTAGGGATGAATCCGCCACGTGGGAGGGTGACAGTAAGTCCACCAGCAAGGGTGAGGAGAACGAAGGTACCAAGATATGAGACCACCACTTTCCAGTCAGCGACTCTCTTGATGAGAAGGTAGGCGAGACCAAGAAGGATGGCAATCTTGCAGGTTTCACCAAGCGTGCCTGGGACATTGCCGATGAAGAGATCGAGAATGCCGTAATCACCACCAGCAAGATATGTTGGGCTGACGGTAACTTCGGTGACGCCTGCGAATGGGGCGGTGTAATACATCGTTCCACCGAAGCAGACTTTGGCGAAGACCATGCCGACCGCGGCAGGGTTGAAAAGGTTATTGCCAGTACCGCCAAAAAGGAGTTTACCTAAGGTAATGCCTGCAGCGGCGCCAATCATAAGAGCGTACCAGCTGGTGCTAGCAGGAAGGATGAGAGCGAAGATAAGCGCGCTTACTAAAGCGGCTAAGAAGTTGCTCGGCCTATATGAAGAGATTCCGTATTTGAATCTTTCGATTAATGAATGCTTTTGAAGGTCGACAGGCATCGGATGGGTGAGGAGCACGAAGATGAGCTCGGCAAGCTCCATCACGGCTACGGAGATAAGAACGTTTTTGAGAGCCCCTAAAGGCCAGGCGATGAAAGCGAATATGAGAACAGGAGCAAGAGCGATGACGACGTCCAAAAGCATCGCCACCAGACTATCCTTCCTCCTTAAGTGAGGAGCGCTTTCCTTTATGAATTCGATATTGTCCATATGCTCTTCCTTTAGAGTTTGGCGATGACCTTCGCTCTTCTTACGTAATCGGTGACCTGGATCTTTGAGGTGCAGCTATATGCGCATAAGCCGCATTCGATGCACTTAAGTGGCTCAAGGGCCTTGATCATCTCTTTGTCCATGGCCTTGACCGCATTCATGATCTGAACAGGTTTGAGATGCACTGGGCAAGAAAGGACGCAGGAGCCGCATCTGATGCAGTTCTCCTCTTTGATCTCATCGTGGTTGAGGACGATGATTGAGGTTACTGTCTTTGTGCAGATGCAGTCATCGCTTGGGAGAGAGGCGCCCATCATTGGGCCACCGAGGATGAAGACCTTCTTTTTCTCGGGATGGGTGTATCCACCACATTTCTCGAGGATGTATCTCATCGGGGTGCCGTTTCTGATTGAGAAGTTGCCTGGGTGTTTGATGCCATCACCAGTTACCGAAACATAACGCTCAATGACTGGGCGGTTATATTTGACGCTGTCATATAGACCGGCGACGGTTGAGACGTTGAAGTTGATGATGCCGTATTCGCTTGGAAGATGGCCTGATGGGACGTCGATTCCGGTCGCGCTCTTGATCATGGCGATTTCCCAGCCTTGCGGATAGTAGTTACCTACTGGGCAGACGGTGATGCCAGAGTCAGGCATCTCGCTAAGGAAGGTGTTATAGATATCGATGATGTCTTTGTATTTCTTTTTGACGCAGAGCCTCGCATCTTTCGTGCCGAAAGCCTGCTGCATGAGCTTGATGCCGTTGATGACTGTTTCAGCGTGTTCCACCATCATGCGTTTGTCGGCGGTGATATATGGCTCACACTCGATGCCGTTGATGAGGATGGTGTTGATCTTGCGTCCTTTGGTGTCGAACTTGATATAGGTCGGGAAAGAAGAGCCGCCTAAGCCGGCTGAGGCACGGTCTCTGGCGATCTCCATGATCTCTTCCCTTGTGAGCTTGGCGATCTCTTCATCGGTTCTTTCAAAAGTGACGGTTTTGTCTTCTTCGTCCTTGAAGTCGTTTTTGATGTGGGCGAAGTTGACGAGTTTGCCTGAACGGTGAAGATGCTTCTCAAAGCCAACGAAAGTGCCGCTTACGGTTGAGTGGATAGGTTGGTTGAAGAAAGGGCCATAACGCATGCCGATGAGCTGATAGAGCTTGACGTGGTCCCCTTCTTTGATCGAGAGTTCCGCTTTCGGGCATCTGGCGTTTTCCATGGCGATGAAAATGTCTTCCGGCTCACCGATGTCGACGGTCGGAAGGATTTCCAAAAGATTCCTGGTGTTCGCGATGTATTTTGTTTTGGCGATCATTGTTTATATCCAGCTTATGCTGGTTTGATTAACGTACTCTTGTATTGTAGCGTATCGGTAAAAAAGTATCACCCCCTCAGAATCAATAAAAAAGTAACGATTTGTTACTTTTGAGGGTTTTGTTAGCAAAAAGCCCCCTGCTTCAAAGGCTAAGGGGCACTTTTATGGTGGTTTTGCTAGGGATTTTTACGCTATAGAGGATGAATTGATCGCGTTTAAGAGGGCTTCGCTATCATAGAAGTTCTCGTAAGCGAAATCGATATCTGGCTCAATGCCGTGCTCGATCGAGACGAAATCCTTATCGCCGTTTTCTTTTTCCTCGACGTGTCTCATCGTGTAGGTTGAGCTGATGGTGATGCCTGTGCCATCGGCTAAGACGAGGGAGAGGATGCTACAGGTTCCACCGCCGGACTTCTTTCCGATGATTTTCCCTAGATTCATGTCTTTGAAGGTGCTGCTCATGAGGTTAGCGGCGCTGAAAGTGTTTATGCCAGTTAGGAGATACCAATCGTACTCGTCATAGGCGTCATGGTCCTCAAAGTCACCATCGCCATCGATATCGACGACATAGCTATCGGTGACGAATTCGTTGTCTAATGTGTCATAAGTGGATAAAGGAATCTTCTCATCGGTCATGAAGCCAGCGACTTTTTCCATGGCCGCTAAAGAGCCACCGCCATTGAGGCTAAGATCAAGAACGACCTTATTGATTCCTCCATGGTTCTCAATCTGATTCATGCAGTAATGCATGTAGTGATATGAATCATACTTCCAAGCGTCTTCTTTCACGTTGCCATCTTTGTCATAGATCTGTGAGATCATGCCTACATCGAAAGAATCGAGGGTGATGATGGCCATATCACCTTCGAATCTTACTTCTTCGGTGTTGGTGATTATGGATCCTCTTAATTCCTTCAAAACGTCTCTTCTTTCATGAAACTCGCTATAGAAATCACCGAAGTCATCTCTAGTGACTTTCGCTAAGTCAGGATCGCAATAGTAGGATGGGAGATCGAGTCTCGTATGGAGCTCGTCTAATTGCTTATAGACGATATCCTTGTATGCGGAGTAGTTCTCCGATGAATCAGTTGAATAGAGTTTCTCGAGAGTGTCCTTATCAAGATAATCGGCAAAATGCTCATAGCCCTTCTCTTCTTTTAGGCCGTAAAGAACATCAAAGGTGAAGCAAAGAGAATTGACCGCGGCTTCTCTCATCGATTTGGTCTGGGGTTTCTTGTTGTCTCGACAGTTATAGTACTCAGGAAGGTTCCTTACTTCCCCGACGGTGACGAAGATGGATGACCCATTGTAGAAGAGATTTAGTCCACCCATTGCGCAGAAAAGGGTATTGAGGACGAAGAGAGGCAGCCATACAATCTGATTCCCCTCTCTGACTTCGAAGCCGTAATCATCGAGGTCAATCTCAAAAGTCGCGTCTCTATCATAAAAGTCGTTCGTTCTTTCTAAGTGTTCGTTGTAGTTGGTGCTTGAAGCTGCAGCAGAACACCAAAGGAATTCATAATAGCTAGCGGCCCATATCTTGTTATTGTTGCTATTAAAAACAATCGGATGGGATTTTCGGTAATACAAGGTGAATATGTCATCGCCCTGATTGGTTTCATAGGAGAAATTGCCATAGTCGAAATACCCTCTGAAGGCATATAAGAAATCCCGTAGTCTTACGTAAGGAACATCCTCGTATTCATTGAAATAATGAACGGCAAGTTTGTCGCCAGCGATGTAATAGTCATCCTCCGCCCGATTGACGATTTGCAGTTCTTTTGTATAACCATGCGTTTCAGTGTCATCGACAAAGCCACAGCCAAAACGGAAGCAACTTGAAAGTAACATTGAAGCAAGAGGGATAAGCAAGAGGCGTTTCTTCATAGGATGATTTTACAATAAACGCTTAACGAAAAACCATAGCAAAAAGCCCCCTACTACTTAAGTAAGGGGCTGATTCATGCAGGATTTGCTAGGGGTTATTTGGCTTCAGGATTTATAAGGTATCCGAATTGCCAGCTTTTTTGAGACGATCCTCATACAAAGAGAAAAGGTAGAGGGCAGATTCGCCATATAAACCCGTCTCATCGTCATCGAGCAAATCGACGACCTCGGAATCATAGAGCCTTTTTCTCGCTTCTTCGAGGCTTAAACCATATTTCTTTGCGATGAGCTCAATGGTCCCTGTTATCAATATGGTTTTTGCGATTGTGTGTCCCATTATTTGGTGCCTTCCGATAATCTTTTGCCAATGTATTCGTTGATTGCGTCCGCGGACATGCCGTGCATATCTTCGTAATCGCCTTCGAGCTCTTTGATGATCCCTTTTTCATTGAGGGCTTTAAAAACGCTCTTGCTACTCTCTTGAGCGTAGGAAGCGTATTGTTCAACGCACATAACGATGAATCGGTTAACCTTTTTATCTAGTAAGGTAATTGCTCTTGTGGCCCTCTTCCTATTTGGAATATCTTCGGTGGAGCCAATTTCGAAAGAGAGGTTCAGAAACCCTAACAACTTAATAAGGTTGTCGATAGAATAATTCCCCTTCCCATTTTCTATGGACCAAAGGGTTGCCCTGGCTATGCCAACCTCTTTGGCGACATCATTCACCCTGAGATTCAGCTCAAGCCTTTTATTCCTTATTCTTCTTCCGAGTTCAAGCTTCGTTTCCATATCTTAATCATATGTCATTCAAATAGTTAATGTCTATTTTATTGAACCTTAACACTTTTTCAAAA
>CADBDO010000035.1 GCA_902793515.1 uncultured Erysipelotrichaceae bacterium
GCTAAGGACATGTAGACTTGCTCGCCGTTGGCGCTTCCTTCACCGGTGAAGGTGACAAGGAGGTAACCGACGTAATCGTCTTCGGTGAGCTCGTAGCTTAAGCCTTTGACTGTGACTTCCTGAGTGTAGCTGCCGACTTTGCCATCTTTGGTGATTGAGGCAGTAAGCATAACGGTTGTGTCCACCGTTGGTCTTTCGACTGAACCAGGAGCGATGTCACCGATAGCTTCGCAATGAATGATATCTGGTTCGTCGCAAGTCCAGGTGATTGGGAATCCGTCAACCTCTTCTGGGAGGTAGATGTTGCCTCTCACATCATCGAGGCCTTTGAGGGTAAGGCCTGGAATGTAGGCGGCCATTTCCTCAGATTCCATGGTTGGAACAACTGTTGGCACGCTTGTGCATCCTGATAATGCGAGGACGGCAAGCATAGGAAAGATAAATTTTTTGTTCATGGGAAATATCCTCTTTTTCGTAGTTATTTTACCCATGTAAGCGCTCACGCAAAAGCCAAACATGTCAAAA
The DNA here is from genome assembly GCA_902793515.1 of uncultured Erysipelotrichaceae bacterium. GTDB lineage: Bacteria > Bacillota_I > Bacilli_A > RFN20 > CAG-826 > UBA4951. The sequence goes on from CADBDO010000035.1 coordinate 526, forward strand.
ACACATGGCAATCTTATTGTCGATTTAGGTTTTCGACGGTTCTCTCTCACCTCTGACATCGCCAATCATGAGAAGGACATCCTCAGGACTTTCGATGACAAAAGCTCCCTCTTTGATGAGAGTGTTGCAGGCGCTTTGGTCGGTAGCCCTATATGGAACGCAGCCAACGTCTTTGTTTGAGCTCATTGCATAATTGACGGTGATGAGGGTTCCGCTTCTTCTAGCGGCCTCCCCTACGACCGTCGCTTTCGATAAGCCGGCGACAATGCGGTTTCTTAGAGGGAAAGTCTCTACTGTTGGTTTGGTCATTCCTGGGTATTCGGAAACGACAAGGCCTTCCTTCTTGATCCTTTCATATACGGGCGTGTTCTCGCTTGGATAACAGAAATCGATGCCGTTACCGAGGACGGCAATAGCCCCACCTTTGCTATCTAGAGCCGCAGAAAGGGCTGCTACATCGATTCCGCGGGCCAGTCCGCTAACTATTCTGTAGCCGTAGTTCGAAAGGCCAGAACAGATGGTTTTCGCCATCTCATTGCCATATGGGCTCGAATTCCTTGAGCCTACATAGGAAATGCACTTGGACCCATTTCCTAATAGAGATAAATCCCCGTGGTAAAAGAGAACAATGGGAGGTTTGAAAGATTGCCTAAGGGCTGAAGGATATTCAGGATCAACCAAAGTGACGAACTTGCTATGGCATGTCGAAACAAGCTTCTTATAAGTGTCGTCGTCTGGTATTTCCTTGCCTCTTACGGCCTGGGATATCTTGTCCCAGTCGCCCTCGTACTTAAGGGCAAGATAATGAAGAATCTGGTTTGGTTTTAGCATTGCATGGAACCCTCCACATTTCATATAGGGAGGAAATCCATGTTTTTTCCGAAAATCTTTAACAGAGTTTTGGGCTATCGTCGATGAGGAACTTGATTGGCGCGAATGTTTTGCGGTGAATATGGTCGATTGGGCCATACTTCATGATGGCGTCGATATGGGCTTTGGTCCCGTATCCTTTATGTTTGGCAAAGCCATATTCAGGATATTGCTTATCAAGCTCATCCATATATCTGTCACGGCTGACTTTGGCAAGGATCGAGGCTGCAGCGACGTTTAAACACTGGGCATCACCCTTGATCATCGCGATGACTTTCTTGCCTTTGACATATAAAGGCATGGCATCAGTGATGATGAGGTCATAATCGATTCCGATCTGCTCGATGGCTTTCTTCATGCAGATCTTGGTGGCCTCATAGATGTTGTATTTGTCGATGTCGTCCGCACTGACAGAAGCGATGCCATAGGCAAGGGCCTTTTCCTTAATCACATCGAAAAGGGCTTCGCGTTTCTTGGCGGTGAGTTTCTTGGAATCGTCAATCAGTTCGTCAGCGAAGCCTGGAGCGAATAACGCGGCGGCCGCAAAAACAGGCCCAGCAAGAGGGCCACGTCCTGCCTCATCGACTCCAACGATGAGTTTGCAAGAGGTCGAATAGAATTCCTTTTCCTTATTAAGCATTAGGTTTCTCTAAACTGATTTTGCCAAAGTAACCTTCTTGAAGGTCTTTGAAGATCGAGGATGTCGCCTTGTCCGTATCTGGGGCGCCATTCTTCAAAAGATAGCCACGGTTCTTAGCGACAATCTCTAGCACTTCTTCGGCTTCGATTTTGCTAATATCTTCAATTCCGTAGCGGTTTTGCATGCAATTTTTGTAATTTTCGCGAAGGAAAACGAATAAGAAACGGTATAGCTCATCAAGAGGAAGGACATCTTCTTTGATGCTTCCAAGGATAGCTAAACGCTTCGCGGTTAAAGGTCCTTCGTAGTTCATCGGAAGGATGCCTGGGGTGTCGAGCAAGACAAAGTCTCCGGAGAGTTTGATCCACTGCTCGCTTCTGGTTACGCCTGGAGTGTTTGCGGCTCTGGCCACTCTCTTCCCGGCGAGGTTATTGATAAGGGTGCTTTTGCCGACGTTAGGGATGCCGACGATGAGAAGCTTAAGAGGCTGTTTCTTCATTCCAAGTTTCTTCTCTTTCTCGCGCTTCTTGATGACGAGAGGCTCGCTCATCTCATTAAGGACCTTAAAGACCTTCTCGCCTTTGAGGTTGCTTGCAAAGCAAGTGATGCCCTCTTGGTTGTATTTGGAAATCCACCTTGCTGTGACCAAGGTGTCGGCTTTGTCGTTTTTGGAAAGGACAATCAGGTGAGGTTTGCTTCCGATGAGTTCGTGGAGCATCGGGTTGCGCGTTGAAAATGGCGCTCTCGCGTCGGCGACCTCAACCACGATATCGGCGTTCTTGATGAAAGGAGCCATCTCGCGGAGAGCCTTAGCCATATGGCCAGGGAAATAATGGACGTTCTTCTGCTGCTGATTGTTCATCTAATAAAGTATAAGAATTCTTATGAATTAAGACAAAATAAAACCGCCCTCAATTGAAAGGGCGGTTCTAGTCACTTCTTGAGATTTACTTAGCTTCGGCAGCTTTTGGGGCTTTGCCTTGCTTGATACGGGCGGATTTGCCGCTGAGTCCACGCATGTAGTGGATTCTGGCACGACGAACCTTACCGTAACGGGTAACTTCGATCTTAGCGATGCTTGGGGAGTTGACTGGGAAAGTTCTTTCCACGCCGACGCCACTGGACATCTTTCTGACGACGAAGGTTTCGCTGACACCATGACCGCGACGCTGGATAACGACGCCCTCATAGACCTGAATACGCTCTTTCTTGTTCTCGACAATACGGTAGTAAACCTTGACGGTGTCACCACTGGAGAACTGTGGGATGTCATCGCGAATCTGCTTGGCAGTGATCTCATTGACAATGTTGTTGTTCATGAATCTTTTCCTCCTAACTTAGAATTTGCTCTTCAGGTTCACGTCTAGTGACAGACGGCGGAGCCTGCGTATCGCTTTCGCGCACCGAATATATTACGCGCTCGATAAGTCCCTCGCAAGCAAAAACCTACGGAGATTGAAATGTAACGCGTTTTGGTGTCAAGCAAAAATACTTGACAGGTCTATATCATAAGCCTATGATTACGTTCGGAAAAGGAGAACAAGCAAATTATGGTTAAAATCAGATTGGCCCGCATTGGCCGCCACAAAGACCCTTTCTACCGCATCGTCGCCGCTGACAGCCGCTCTTCCAGAGATGGCCGTTATATCGAGCAGATCGGCACCTACGATCCAGCTCTCGGAGAAGAAAAAGCTCTTATCAACGAAGAGCTTGCTATGAAATGGCTCAAAGATGGCGCTATCCCTTCCGACAGTGTTCGCGCTATGTTCAGCCGCAAAGGCATCATGGCTAAGTTCGCCGAAGGAAAGGCTAAAAAGGAGTCTAAATAATGGATTACGAAAAGGTAATCCACGGTCTTGTCGATCCCCTCATCGAGCATCCTGAATCCATCATGGTCAGAGAGCTCCCAGGCAGCACCGAGAAAGATGTGGCCCTCCTCATCGTCGCAGAAGATGATGACACCGCCCGCTTAATCGGCAAGCATGGAGCGATCGCAAACGCCCTCCGCGAAGCTATTGGAATCGTTGGCAAAGCCGACAACTCCAACCTCAGAATTCACCTTAAATTCGAGAGCTTCAACGAAAAGCATGACGATAAAGAGGACGCCGAATAAGCGTCCTCCTTTTTCTCTTATGGAATACATCACACTTGGTTACATTCTTAAACCCTTCGGGTTAAAGGGTGAGGTCAGATGCAAATCCCTCACTTCTTTTGCTAAGCAAAGATTTAAGAAAGGGACCATGTTGTCTCTTCATGACGAGAAAACAAACGAAAGATTCCCTGCTACAGTCAAAAGCTTCAGGGATTCCGGAGACTACTACTTCCTCTCCTTCGAGGAATATGGCGATATCAACGCCATCGAAGGCTACAAAGGCTTTGCCATTGAGATGGACAAAGAAGCGGCCGTCCTTCCAGAAGGCTACTACCGCTATGCCGACTTGATCGGCTGCAAAGTCGTCGATTATCTTGACGAGAACCGCGTCATCGGAATCGTCGACGAGGTCCTTGAATACTCAAAGACCAGAACCTTATCGGTCACCACCGCCGAGAAGAAACATGTATATGTTCCATTCAAAGACGGTCTTTTCATCAAAAACGTCGACATCGATAATAAAGTCATAACCATCAATGTCATGGAGGGCTTACTTTGAAGATCACCGTTCTCACACTCTTTCCTGAGATGTTCGAAGGTGTTTTAAACAACTCCATCATCAAAAGGGCCATCTCCAAAGGATGCGCGGAAATCGAGATTGTTCAGATCCGCGATTTCACCACGGACAAATACGGCAGAACCGACACCCCACCAATCGGAGGAGGAGCCGGGCTCATTCAGAAATGCCAGCCTATCGTTGATGCCTTAAAGAAGGTCTCTGGCCCAAACAGCCACAAGGTCCTCTTCTCCCCTAGAGGCACCACATATAACGAAAAAATCGCAAAATCCTATGCAAAACTTGAACATATTGTTCTCGTTTGCGGTCATTACGAGGGTATTGACGAGAGAGTGAATGACTATGTCGATGAGCTTCTCTCAATTGGTGATTACGTTCTTACTGGCGGTGAGATCCCGGCCATGTCCGTCATCGATTCAGTCGTTAGACTTCTTGATGGTGCGATCTCCCAGGACTCCCTTGTCGATGAATCATTCAACGAGCCGATCCTTGAGTATCCTCAGTACACCGAACCATATGAATATGACGGTAAGAAAGTTCCTGACCTCCTCTATAGCGGCAACCACGAGGCCATCGCCAAATGGAGAAGGAAGAAAGCTCTCGTCCTTACCAAAGAGCATCGTCCTGACCTCTTCGAAAAGCTTCCTCTATCCAAGCAAGACAAGAAACTCTTGGCCGAAGAAGAGAGCGGAGAGACCCCAAAATGGGAAAAAGACGCTCTCGAAAAAGGGCACAAATTCATTAAATGAAAGACCTTACATTCAGGGTCTTTTTATTTTTTTGAAAAAAGCCTTGAATCATTGATTCCGTATCTATATATTTTTACAGGGTTCCAAAGGAATCCCATATCGGTAGGAGAACTGATATGTCGAATTTAAAAATCAAAATTGAAAGCGGAAGAGCTAAGGTCGACTTTGACCTTCAGCATTTGGTTTCCGCTTTTTCTCTTCTTAGCCATCTCAAACCTGATGCCTCTTATGTTCTTATTCCCGGCTTCCTTGATGTTCATGTCCATCTGAGAGAGCCGGGTTTTTCTTATAAAGAGACAATCAAGAGTGGCACCAAAGCCTCTGCCCATGGCGGATACACCGCGGTTTGCACGATGCCAAACCTCAAACCAGTCCCTGATAGTCTTGAGACCTTAAAGTTAGAACAAGACATCATCGATAGGGATGCCTGCATCCACGTCTACCCTTACGCCTCAATCACCAAAGGCGAGAAAGGCGATGAGCTCTCCGACATGGAAGACCTCAAAGACAAAGTCTGCGCCTTCTCCGATGATGGCGTTGGCGTCCAAACCGAAGAGATGATGCTCAAGGCCATGATGAAGGCCAAGGAGCTAGATAAGATGATCGTCGCGCATTGCGAGGTCAACGAACTCCTTAAAGGCGGATACATCCACGATGGCGAATACGCCAAAGCCCATGGCCATAGAGGCATCTGCTCTGCCAGCGAATACATGGAAATTGCCAGGGATATTGAGCTTTCTAGAAAGACCGGATGCCGATATCACGTCTGCCACATCTCCACCAAAGAAAGCGTGGAGCTCATCCGCAAAGCGAAAAAAGAAGGTGTCCACATCACCTGCGAGACCGCGCCACATTACCTTTTGTTAAATGACTCGATGCTCCAAGAAAGCGGCAACTGGAAAATGAACCCGCCTCTTAGAAGCGAAGAAGATAGACTTGCCCTTATCGAAGGCATCAAAGACGGAACGATCGACATCATCGCCACCGACCATGCTCCACATACCGAAGAAGAAAAATCACGTGGCTTAGAGAAATCGCCATTTGGCATTACGGGAATCGAACTTGCCTTCCCTCTTCTCTACACCGGGCTCGTCAAAAAAGGAATCATCACCCTTGATAAACTCATCGACCTTCTCGTCGTGAAACCACGCGAGATATTCGGAATCCCATATGACGGATTCAGCATCTGGAACCTTGAAGAGGAATTCGAGGTCACCAAAGAAACGTTCTTGTCGCAAGGCAAGGCCACTCCGTTCATCGGAGAAAAACTCTACGGCGTCAACTACCTAACAGTTTGCAATAACCACATAGTTTATGAAAAAGAGGAGGGAAAATAACTTATGGCCAAACGTACAGACATCAAAAAAGTATTAATCATCGGCTCGGGACCAATCGTCATCGGTCAAGCCGCTGAATTCGACTATGCAGGCACACAGGCTTGCTTAGCCCTCAAAGAGGAAGGATACGAAGTCGTCCTCGTCAACTCTAACCCAGCAACCATCATGACCGACACCCAAATCGCGGATAAGGTCTACATGGAGCCTCTTACCCTTGACTACGTCGCTAAGATCCTTCGTCACGAAAGACCAGACGCTATCGTTCCAGGCATCGGCGGACAGACTGGTCTCAACCTTGCTATGCAGCTTGATAAGAAGGGCGTCCTCAAAGAATGCCGCACTCTTCTTCTTGGCACCCCAGCCGAATCAATCGAGAAGGCTGAAGACAGAGAACTCTTCAAAGAGATGTGTCAGAAGATCGGTGAGCCAGTCATCCCATCCGAAATCACCTATGATATCGACCAGGCCTTAAAAGCCGCTCACGATATCGGCTACCCAGTCGTCCTTAGACCAGCCTTCACCCTTGGCGGAACTGGCGGCGGATTCGCCGACAACGATGAGGAACTCATCGAAGTCGCCAGAAACGGTTTTGCCCTCTCCCCAGTTCACCAGATCCTCGTTGAGAAATCCGTCAAAGGATATAAAGAAATCGAATTCGAGGTCATGCGTGACAGCAAAGACCACGCGATCACCATCTGCGGCATGGAAAACGTTGACCCAGTCGGCGTCCACACCGGTGACTCCATCGTCGTCGCCCCAATCATGTCCCTCAATGAGCACGATTTGAAGATGCTTAACGACTCCGCCATCAAAATCATCAGAGAACTCAAGATCGAAGGCGGCTGCAACGTTCAATTCGCCCTCAATCCAAATTCCAGTGAGTACTTCTTAATCGAGGTCAACCCACGTGTCTCCCGT
>CADBDO010000036.1 GCA_902793515.1 uncultured Erysipelotrichaceae bacterium
GTTGGACCAATCATCACCGTCATGGTTCTTTCGCTTTTCCTCGACGTCGATTCAATGGTCTACGTTTGGACGGACAACCCAATTACCGCCTATGAGACCTTTGAAGGTTTCTGGCCGGCTTTCCTTGCTTCCTCTGGAAGGCATTTCCTTAGCGAACTAGGAATGGTTGGAATCGCGATCGCTCCAACGACCATCTTCTATCTCATCTACGACCTTATCTTCATCAAGTCACGCCGTATGAGAATCGTCAAAATCCTCATCAACATGCTTTATGCCTACTTCGGCTTGGTTATTTTCCTTGCCGCGGTCAATATCGGCTTCCTTCCTGTTGCGCAAGAAGTTGGAAAAGGCCTAGGCACATCGGAAGGCACCTTAGGAATTGCCATCATCATCGGTGCAGCCTTTGGCTTATTCGGCGTTCTCGCTGAGCCTGCGGTCCACGTCCTCATCCATCAGGTTGAGACCGTTTCCGAAGGAACAATCAAATCGATGACCGTCGGACTCGTCATGGCTTTGTCAGTTGGCGGAGGCGTCGCTCTCGCGCTCATCCGCGCCTACTATGGCTTCAGCATTCTCTACTACATGATCCCTGGCTACATCATCGCTTTGGGATTATCGTTCTTGGTTCCAAAGATCTATACCGCCATGGCATTCGACTCTGGCGGAGTCGCCAGTGGTCCTATGGCGTCTACTTTCGTCGTCCCATTCGTTATCGGCTTCGTATATCAGAGCAACGGTGCCCAAGAGGTTTTCGAGAACGCCTTTGGCGCGATCGCCATGATCGCTTTGATGCCTCTCATCGTCGTTCAGGGCATGGGCTTATACGCCAACATCAAACGCTCCATCAACAACTACATCGTCCGTAAGAGATTCCACGAAGATGACGACCTCGTCATCATTTCCTTTGAGGAGGCTAAAGCATGAGCGAGAAAAAACGCTTCGTTTTGAAACGCGCGCCAAAAGCTAGCGAAGGCGCTCCCGGTCAGGAAGCAAAGAAGGTCTATGTGCCTCTTTATGTCGCCGTCACTGTCGTTAACCAAGGACAGGGCAGCGCCATAACCAAGATCATGGAGACCTCTGGCGCGGCCACCTCTTTCGTCTTCCATGGCGAAGGAACCGCCATCAACAAATACTACGAGATCTTCACTTTAGAAAATGCGAGCAAGCAGCTCATTTTGACTCCGATGAGAGAAGATTTATGGCCGAAAGTGAAATCAGCGCTTGAAACACGTTTCAGTGTGTCTAAAGTAGCAAAAGGCATATCTTTCGCCATCAAGATCGACAGCATCATCGGAACCAATGCCTATAAATTCGTTGCCGACCAAAGATCCTTACCTCTAGAAACCAAAGGAGATGATTCCATGGAACAAACAAAAAACGAGAATTACGAAGTCGTATTCGCCATCGTCAATGACGGTTACACCGATTTGGTCATGGAGGCCGCTAGAGGCGCAGGCGCTAGGGGCGGCACGATTATCAACGCCCGCGGAACCGGAAACAAAGAGATCGAAAAATTTTTCGGTGTCTCGATCGCTCCAGAGAAACAAATCGTCATGATTTTGGTTCCAAAAGACATAAAAGATGCGGTTTTGACGGCGATTTATAAGGCTGCAGGCCTTAACAGCAAAGGCCAAGGCATCGCTTTCTCTGTGCCAGCAACTGATGTTGTGGGCATTGTCGAAAACGTCCAAAAAGAGGAAGATACTTCAAGTAAGCAAAATTAGGAGACTATTTTGGAGACGCCAGAAACCACAGTAAAACTTTCGAGCTTACGCAAAACGACCTTTGGTCAGTTCATGCGTGAGAAGCTCCCGTTCCTGTTCAACATCAGGAGTCTTTTCTATTTCTTCTGGCTCGTCTTCTTCATCGGCATGGCCTGGATGGCCTATGGCCTTGTGAACAACTCCTTCACCCAGTTCTATCCGTGGACCGACTACTTCGGTCAGTATGTCACGATGACCTTCTACTACCATGACGTTTGGCACGGTTTCTTCAAGACTGGTTATTTTGAGCTTTATTCTGCGAATACATATCTTGGTTCGGACAACATCGGTTCGAATTCCTACTATGGCTTATTCGACCCATTCCTTTTCATCTGTTACTTATTCCCTCGTTCCTGGGTTCCTCAGACCTTCGCCTTAGCGACCATGGTCAAAGGAGCAGTGGGAGCGATGGCGATGCGCGCTTACCTCAAATACATGGGGGTCAGCGAAAGCACCGCGAGAGTCGGCGCGCTTGCATTCGCTTTCAACGGTTGGGTCAACTACTTCGTCGGTTTCCCTTCCTTCGTTTCTAGCGCCTTCACATTCCCTCTCATCCTTTTGGGCGTTGAGAAAGTCATCAAAGAAAGAAAGCCAATGACTTTGGTCATGGGATTATTCCTTCTAGGAATCATCTCGTTCTTCTTCCTCGTCGTCGCTTGCGTTTGGGGCGTCATCTACGCCTTGTGGCGTTACTTCTGGACCATCAAAAAGAGAACCGCCAAAGAGAACATCTTGGCCATCGTCCTAGGTGTCGGTGGTTTTGCGATCGGCATTCTCTTATCGGCGTGGACCCTTCTCCCATCCGTCAGAGAATCCGCTCTCTCGGGAAGAACCTCCTCAATCGGCAAAGGTTATTTGGACGCCATCCTTGCCGCTTTCAAAGACAAAGATTTTGGCACCGTACTTGGATATCTCTTCGAACCAGTTGGTCGTAACCCAATCAGAGAGATGCAAGCCTTACAGGCTTTCTTCTATCCAACCATCGGTTATATTGAGCTTCCTTTAGCTGGAAGCGGATACGATTCCTGGACTTCTAACGCCTTTATCTACACACCTTTGGTGATTCTCTTCTTCATCGCGTTTGTGAACTCGATAAGGAACAAGAAGATCGGCGAAATCATCGCCGTTCTCCTTTGCGCTTACCTCATGCTCACGAACCTTGCCTACTACATGTTCTACGCCTTCACGGGCGATGGATATGGACGTTGGTTCATCGTTCTTGTGCCGTGTGCCATCTACTACGCATGTCGAGAGCTTGACCACATCAAAGAAGAGAAGAAGTGGGTCATCTTCACCGGCGCGTTCATCGCCCTTGCTTTAGCCATGACGACCTGGATCCTCACCATCATCTTCGTTCAGGATCAGCATTACGATGAGTGGTTTGACCCATATTGGCCATCTGCCCTTACTTACGTCCCATATCAAATCAAAGACAGGAACGGCATCATCAGGTCCTGCTTATGGATTGTTTTCTATCAGCTTGGTATGGACTTCATCGTCGGCATGGTCATCTTCTTCATGAAGAAGCATAAGCATTTGAACAAGGTTTTGTTTGGAATAATTGCCGTTGAGACCGTTCTCTGGGGCAACATGTCCTTTGTGTACAAAGGAACTTGGAACTTCTATTGGTGGAATGGCGGGCCAGAAGTCAGAAACACCCTCACCCAATACGGCGAGAATGTCATGGAAGACGATCCTGGCTATTACAGGACCTACTACGATGATATCCGCGACAGGAATAGCCCATACATCTGGCACACGAACGGATGCTCAACCTTCCATTCCCTTTTCAACTACGACGCCGCTCAGCTTTCTTGTTACATCGGAGCGAATAGGCCGATGGAATACAGAGGCGATAAATATGCGTATGGAGAACCATACACCTCCAAGTCGTGGTCCGCTTACTATGGCCATAAACGCTTTGGTACCGATCTCGCTTTGTCGATGAAATACTACGCGATCGCTCTCGAAAGATATGGCAAATGGGAAGGCGTTGCTGATAACGTCCCATGGGGATCGGAGCTTGTCTATGGCGACAAGGAGAAGAGCCCCTATCGTCTCTATAAAAACCCATACGTCGAGAAGATGAAGCTTGGCCATGCCGTTGATCACATCTATAGACGCAACGTCAAAGAAAACACCTTCAACCAGGGTGACGATTTCTTAACTTTGAGCTCTTCCGGATATATGGCAGGGACCGCCAAAGAACTTTTGAGGAATGACGAAGTCCTTATGACTGGTGCCATCCTTGAAGACGCTGATGCGGATGCCCTTCTCGCTGAGAACCCATCCTTCACTTTGGACACTCCAAACGAGGGCAACACTTTATTCACCCCTGTAGGTTATGTTGGACAGATCTATGAGTGCAAGACCCCAACCCCAACCAGCAATAGGTTTGAGTGGTGGGGCACCGCCCAAGGTCGCGAAGGCCCAGGCTATTTCGCTGACATCATTGAGAAAGGCGCTCCTAGCACCTTCCATACCGAAGAAGACGGAGACCAGACCAGATACATTGACTCTAAAGGCAACTACGTCACCACGAAGAACGGTTACGTCCAGGGTAAGGAATTCAAATACACCGGCGATTCTGACGTCGTCGCTTTGACCCCGACCGGTGGAGCAAAATACTTCAACGACGATTGGAGTGGCGCTTGCTTCTCGATTGACTACAACCTCCGCAACAATAAATACAAGACCAGGGTCTACATGATCGGCGACAGGATGAAAGAGAACGGCGAAATCGAAGAGAACGTTCTTTTGAGCTATGAATACTGGGCTCTTGATAACATCATCGGTTACCGTATCAGCGGCAGCTATAATAACGACGTTTTCCAGATGTACCCAGAAGGAAGGGTCAAATACATCTGTTTCAACGCCAAACCAAGTGACTTTACCCAAGGCACGTTCCCTTCCTACGTCTACATCCACAAATCCGAGAGAAGCACATTGGAAGGCGCGTTCAACGTCATCAGCGACGACGCCCATAACCTTACCAACGTCACATACGACAAGAATAAGTTCACCTTCGAGAGTAACTTCCCAACGACTAAAGTCGTTACCACCTCTGTCGGTTATGACGCAGGTTGGAGCGTTAAAGCGACCGATGAACAGGGCAACGTCACTTATCCAAAGATGCTTAAGGTCAACGGTGGTCTTGTTGGTTTCGTCGCTCCAGCAGGAAAGATCACCTACGAACTCACTTACCTTACCCCATATCTCAAGGTTGGCGCGTTCGCTTCAAGCGCGGCCTGGTTTGTCATCGCTGGCTACTCCATGGTGAGCTTCACCCTTGAGGTCAAAAAGAAAAGGAAAGAGTCTATGTCTGCTGAAGTCGCGGAGGAAAGCGCCCCTTCAACAAGCGAGCCTCTAAAAGAAAAAGAGAGCGAACTTCCTTCGCCCTCTAACTCTTAGTCCTTAAAGTTCTTAAGGTAGATATCGTAAACGACATTCTTCGGGATGTCGTTTTCTTTTGCGGTTTCCTTAATCGCTTCCTTTGAAGAAAGGGTTTTGAGTTTTTCCTTCAAAATCTCAACGATTTCCTCATTTGAGAGGGTTTTTGCAGTGGATTTTTGCTTTTCGACGATGATAACCATTTCTCCTATGAGGGTGCTTTCATCAAGTTCCGCCATCTCACCTAAAGTGCCTCTGATATATTCTTCGTGCTGCTTGGTGAGCTCTCTGGCGATGACGGCTTTGCGGTCTTCTCCAAGAATGGAAGACATATCTTTGAGGGTCGCTCCAATACGGTGAGGAGCTTCATAGAAGACGATTGTATCTTCTCTCGCTTTGAGAGATTCGAGCTCTTTCTTTCTGGCGGATGGTTTGCTTGGGAGGAAGCCATAGAAGTAGAAGTGATCCGCTTCAAGGCCAGAGCCAACTAAGCCACAGATCGCAGCGCTTGGGCCGTTGACGACAGAGACTTTGATGCCTGCTTCGATGCAGCGCTTCGTGAGTCTTTCTCCTGGGTCGCTGACGGTTGGATAACCAGCGTCAGACATATAGGCGATCTTCTTTCCTTCTTTAAGAAGGGAGATGATTTTCTGAGAGGCTTCTTCTTCGTTATGCTCATGGCAAGAGATGAACTGTTTGTCTAAGCCGAACTTCTTTAAAAGGGAGCCGCTGTTGCGAGTGTCTTCACAGGCCACGTAATCGATCTCTTTAAGCACTTCCAAAGCCCTAGGAGTCATTTCTCCGAGGTTTCCTATTGGAGTGGCAATCAAATAGAGAAGAGGGCTGTTGCCAAAGAAATTAAGCTCGCGGTTTATCATTGCGGCGGTCATGCTTTCCCTGATGAGCGTTTCTTGTAAGCTCGTTATATTCGTCTAAGGACAAATAAGCGACATCAAGCTCGGCTTTGAGTTTGATGGTCTGAGAAATGATGTTGAAAGAATCGACCACGTAGTCGGTGCCGTTATATTTGACGGGGGTGCCTGGGCGAGGGAAGTTCTTTCTCGCTTCGGTGTAGAGATCGTCTTCGTAGTTGAGGCAGCAGATGAGTTTGCCACACTGTCCAGAAAGCTTAGGGATATTGAGGGTGAGCATCTGGTTCTTGGCTTTTGAAATGGCAATGCCATCGAACTGGTTAAGGAAGGTTGAGCAGCAAAGCGGGAGACCGCAGGTTCCAATGCCGCCGACCATCTTGGCTTTGTCGCGTGGGGCTAACTGATGAAGCTCGATGCGGCACTTAAGCTGCGGGGCAAGGACGTGAAGAAGCTCACGGAAATCGACGCGGTTGTCCGCGGTGTAGGTGATTGTGACTTTCGCGCCATCTAAGGTGTATTGGGCGGAAAGAAGTCTCATTGGAAGATCAAGCTTAGTGACTTCTTTCTGAGTGATTTTAAGGGCGATGTCTGCCTCCTTCTTGCTCATCTCATAATCTTCGAGGTCAAGGCTAGTTGGACGACGGATGATTGGTTTGAGCTCAAGGCCGGATTTATAGGCGCTAGTAGGTTTAAGGGCAACGGAAATCTCGCCAAGCTCAAGGCCAGAGACGGTTTCGACGACGACTTTGTCGCCAATCACTAAAGTGTCATCATCGGTGCCGAAATAATAGGCTTTGCTGGCACCAGCAAAACTGACTCCGATGAAATATTTATATGTATTCACGATTTCGTCTTTATTCATAGTATGAATTCCTTGGTGATGTAGTTGATGAGGTGCTCGATTAATAGAGCGGTATTTATATTGAGCTCAAGATGGTTTCTGACCTTCATGATCTCTAAGAGGCTTTCCTCGAGGTGTGACCACTTTTTGAGAGGCTCAATAAGTTTAACATAAGAAGAAAGCAAAGGCGTTTGGTTTTGTTTGAGGGAGATTAAGTCCTTAAACGCCAAAGAAAGCATGTCTAAGAAATAACGGGCTTTCTTCTTATCGAGGTCTGGGATGATGCCTTTCTCAAAGAGATAGCAAGCTTCGCTTCTCGTTTTGGAAAGGGCTTCTAAGGCTAAGAGGAATGAATCTTTCGCATTTTTATATTCAGCGGTCTTTGATTCCTCAAGGACGAGAGGCGCGCTATTTGAGAAATAGGAAATGAGTTCTGCGTCCTCTATTGAGACGCCTTCATCGACGGCTTCTTTAATGACTTCGTCGCGAGGGGAGAGGAGCATCCTCATGCACTGGCAACGGGAGATGATGGTCGGTAAGACTTTCGCCTCGTTTTCCGTGGTCAATATAGCGAACGTATGGGTCGGAGGTTCTTCCAAAAACTTTAACAAGGAGTTAATCGCTTCCACGCTCATGGATTCCACAAGATGGATGATATAAATCATGATTCCCTTGGTTTCTGTAGGGGTTTTTGAGAAATCTTCGACGACGTTTTCGGGTGATCGCAGATAAGGCTCTTAGCCATGTATTTGGCGGTTTCCAAAAGAGGAGTTCCAGACTCGCCGCATAAAAGATACGCATGCGCCAAACGTTTGTTCTCGATGGCGTTGGCAAAGGTTCTATATACAAGCGGTTGTTTCTTCTCTAGGTAATCGCCGAATCTCATTTCTTTAACCTATCTTCGATGGCTCTATAAGACTCTTCAAAGACTTCGTCAGGACCCTTGGAGGCATCGATGATGACAAACCTCTCAGGGAATCTCTTCGCAAGTTCATGGAATGAATCGCGGACTTTGTTATGGAAGGCAAGCTTCTCAACGTCGAGGCGGTTCACTTCTCTTTGGCTATTCGCGGCAATTCTCGCTAAACCCTCTTCTGGTTTGATATCGAAGAGGATCGTGAGGTCAGGAAGCATTCCTTCGGTCGCGAAAAGGTTCATGTTATAGACGTTATCGATTCCGATTTCACGGGCTCCGCCTTGATAGGCGAGGGAAGAATCGATGAAACGGTCGCAAAGGACCAACTTGCCCTCTTTGAGGGCAGGGATGACTTTCTCAACTAAGTGCTGACGGCGGCTTGCGGCATATAAAAGAGCCTCGGTGCGAGGATCCATGGCCGTGTTCTTCTTATCGAGGATGACGTTTCTGATCTCTTCGGCGATTGGGGTTCCGCCTGGTTCTCTTGTCAAAACGATCTCATATCCTTCGGAAGTGAGTTTCTCGACGATTCTTTTTATGGCTGTGCTTTTGCCAGCGCCTTCTCCGCCCTCAAATGTGATGAACATGTTAGATCTTCTTCCTTCCTTCGAACGCTTTTGACAAAGTCAACGCATCCGCGTAATCAAGGGATGAACCCATTGGTAAGCCATAACCTAACCTGGTGATGGTTGGAACCACTCCATCAAGGACTTTGGCGATGAATAAAGCGGTGGTCTCACCATCGATGGTTGGGTTGGTGGCAATGATGACTTCGGTAGCCTCGTTCTCTTTGACGCGATCAAGAAGCGACTTGATGTTGAGATCATCAGGTCCGATTCCGTGGCTAGGGGAGACGACTCCTCCAAGCACATGGAAAACTCCATCAAAGGAATTCATTTTCTCAATCGCCAAAGCGTCTTTCGCTTCGCTTACGACGCAGAGGGTTTTCTTATTCCGTGCGGGATTTGCACAGATTTCACACTTTTCGTCCTCGGTATATAGTCCGCATACCGGGCATGGATGGATGTTTGAGGAAACGTCTTTGATGGCCTTCACAAAATCATCCCGGTCTTCTTCTTTCATGCGAAGTACGGCATAGGCCATACGCTCAGCGCTTTTGACGCCGACGCCGGGAAGCTTGCTGAATGACTCAATTAATTCTGTCAAAGAGCGGAGTTCTTTCATTAGAATCCGAGGACTCCTCTTTGTCCGGTGACTCTCTCTTCGATGGCATCGCTCTCAGCCTGGACTTTGTCATAGGCTTCGTTGATGGCCATGGCGAGGGTCTCTTCAACCATTTCTTCGTTATCGGCAGAGAGAGCGTCTTTGTCGATCTTGATGGCTTTGATCTTTCTGTCGCCCATGATGGTGACTTCGACGATGCCGGCTTTCTTGACGACAAACTCTTTGGCCGCTAATTCTTCGTGGGCTTTCTTAAGCTCGCGTTCCATTCTTTTAGCATTGGCTAACATTTGCTGCATTGGATTCATATTATTACCTCTCCTTATTTAACTACTGGTAATTGTAAGACTATGTCTTTCTTGTTTGGCACCTGGCCCATTTGGACTCTCTCGTAATAGTAGGTGCGGACCTTGATGCGATCATCTGGGTTGAGGGCGTACACGAACACCCTACGGCCAAGCATCGCTTCAACGAGATCGGATAAGGCCGCTTGGTTGTTTACCAAGTTGGCTTTGTCGGCCTGGTTCTTGTGCTGATAGGCAAGGACCAAGGCTTCTTTGCAAAGGCAGAATGGCGAAGCGTCGCTAAGAAGGCTTGCCACCTTACCGAACTTTGGATCCATCTTGAGTTCGTCAAGAAGAGGCCACTTATCTTTGAGGGAAAGTCTCTCTTCTTTAGAAGCGAGAACCGAGATGTTGAAGATCTGCTCTTCGGAAAGAACAAAGTTCGTTCCAGTTGTGACGATGTCGTAGTGGGCGATCTTCGAGGTGTCGATCGAGGTCGAACGGATGATCGTATCCTCTTTGACTGGCTCCTCTTTCTTTGGCTCTGGAGTTGGTTCCTCTGGTTCTTCTTTGCTCACAAGCCAATCAGGGACTTCGCCCTTCTTCTTTGGCTCTGGGCTATATTTGTTCTCATTGATGAAATCAAAGAGTGGGCTTTCTGGTTCTTCTTCGACTGGCTCAGAGACGACTGGCTCTGGGGTAACAGGCTCAGGTTTTGGTTCCTCAACCTTTGGTTGGACTGGTTTTGGCTCCGCTTTCTTGATTGGTTTTGGAGCAGGGCCGGCGTTATCGCTTGAAGCCATTCTGAGAAGGGTGAGTTCGAAGAGCGAACGGATGTCAGAGACGTTTCTGAAATTGTTCTGGGCTTCGATGAGAGCGCTGATCATGGAATTGCAATCGGCAGGGGAGAGATTCTTCGCTAAAGTGTCAGCGTTCTCCTTGTCGAGCTTCTCCATAAGGTCAACGTCATTGGTCTTTTCATAGATGAGGAGATCTTTGAGCAATGAGATGAGCTCTAAGACAAGCCTACGGATATCGATTCCGCCAGCGAGATAGGCTTCGCTCTTTTTGACGACTTCGGCGACGTTGCCTTCCTTGATTGAAAGGATAAGGTCAACCTTCTCGTCGATGCTCGCTAAGCCATACATGGCGAGGACATCTTCTTCGTGGAGGACGTTGTTACTGAAGGCAAGGACTTGGTCGAGGATGGAAAGGGCATCACGCATGCCTCCATCGGCCAAATCGATGATGGTCTTGAGACCTGCTTCGGTGTATTTCGTGCCTTCTTTGTCGAGGATTTCGTGTAATTTCTCGCTCATTTCCTCGTAGGAGAGTTTCGAGAAATCAAATCTCTGGCAACGGGAAAGAATGGTTGGGATGACCTTGAATGGTTCGGTGGTGCAAAGGATGAAGATGACGTTCTCCGGTGGTTCCTCGATGGTCTTGAGGAGGGCGTTGAAAGCGCCGGTCGTCATCATATGGACTTCGTCGATGATATAGACTTTGTAGTTTCCTTTGATTGGAGCGTACCTGACCTTTTCGATGAGGTCACGGACTTGATCAACGCCATTGTTTGAGGCGGCGTCGATTTCAATGACGTCTGGATGGGTGCCGTTAGCGACTTCCTGGCAGTTCTGGCACTGGTTGCACTGATGGCCGAGGCCTTCTTCGCAGTTAAGTGCTTTGGCGAAAAGACGAGCCATAGAGGTTTTGCCTGTTCCGCGTGGGCCGGCGAAAAGATAAGCGTGAGCCATCTTCCCGGTCGCGAGGGCGTTCTTAAGCGTGCGTACAATCGGCTTCTGGCCAGCGACTTCTTCGAAAGTCTGAGGACGGTAAGTGAGATATAAAGCTTTATATGACATATTTCAGTTTCCGTTTTTGATTATACTCTAACTAGCCTTTTCTCACTAGTGAGAATGAAGACTTTTACGACTTCTAGAGAGAATAACCCTATGGTATAATCACGAGGCACGAGAGGTTGTTATGGAAGAAAGCATGAGAAAACGCCTTGAAGCCGTCAAGACAAGGTGTGAAGAAATAGATCGTGACCTTAGTGATCCAGCCATCATGAACAATGTGGCTCTCATCACCGAATTATCCAAAGAAAGGTCCTCGCTTTCAGAAGCTTATGAAGGTTATTTGGAATACCTTAAAGCCGAAAGCGATTTGAAAGACGCTGACGATATCATCAACAGCGGCGACCCAGAACTCGCCGAAATGATGAAGCTTGAGAAGAAGTCTCTTTTAGAGAAGATGGAGAATATCGAAAAAGATCTCCATGGCAAACTTCTTCCAGCCGATCCAAACGATAAGAAGAACATCATCGTTGAGATTCGTGGCGCA
The DNA here is from genome assembly GCA_902793515.1 of uncultured Erysipelotrichaceae bacterium. Lineage (GTDB taxonomy): Bacteria > Bacillota_I > Bacilli_A > RFN20 > CAG-826 > UBA4951. The sequence continues at coordinate 11,592 of CADBDO010000036.1, forward strand.
GTCGGAGGAGATGAAGCAAACATCTTCGCTGGCGATTTGTTAAGAATGTATACGAGATACGCTGAGAACCAGGGATGGAAAGTTCAGTACATCGATGGCGAAGAAGGCTCAGCCGGCGGATACTCCTACGTTTCTTTCATGGTCAAAGGAAAGAACGTTTATTCGAAGCTCAAATTCGAAAGCGGCGCTCACCGCGTTCAGAGAGTCCCAAAGACCGAAGCCTCTGGCCGTATCCACACTTCAACCGCGACCGTTCTCGTTATGCCTGAAGCGGAAGAAGTCGATGTCAAAATCAACCCAACCGATCTTAAGATCGATACATATCGTTCCCAGGGTGCTGGAGGACAAAACGTCAACAAGACCGAGTCCGCCGTCCGTGTCACCCACATCCCAACCGGAATCGTTGTTAGCTGCCAGACCGAAAAGGCTCAGCTACAGAACAAAGAAATCTGTATGAGAATGATCCGCGCCAAAGTCCACGACTTCTATCAGTCGCAACAGGACGACGCCCGCGCTTCTGAAAGAAAACTCAAAGTCGGAACCGGTGAGAGAAGCGAGAAGATCAGAACCTACAACTATCCACAGAACCGTGTCACCGATCACCGTATCGGTTTCACAGTTAACCAATTAGACCGTATCATGGAAGGCGAACTTGATGACGTCATCGAAGCCCTCATCCATTACGATCAGGAACAAAAGCTCTTAGAAGAAAGCAACAAATAATGCCGACAATTGATGAAGCCTACAAGGAAGCCTATGCGCTTGCAAAACCCCATGGCGTGATGGCCATGGATTTGCGCATTCTTTTGATGCACGACGAAGGTCTTCATGAACAAATCGACGTCCTCTTTTACAAAGAGAGGGAAATGAAGAACTACGAGCTCTTCAAAGAACAGGTTCAGAAACTCATCAAAGGCGAACCTGTCGAATACGTTCTTGGTGAGGCCGACTTCCTTGGCACCCCAATCAAGATCAATGAGAACGTTTTGATCCCAAGAGGCGAAACCGAAGAACTCGTCTCTGGCATCAGCGAGAGAATCGACAAATATTACGATCCTCGCAACTACCTCGTCGTTGCCGATATCGGAACCGGCAGTGGTTGCATCTCGATTGGCCTAAGACAAAGTTTTTCAAATTGGCTCATCGTCGCAAGCGACATCTCACCAAAAGCCCTTGAGGTCGCCAAAGAGAACTTTGACCGTTACAACATCAGAGCCCAGGTTCTTGAGGGTGACGCCTTAGCGCCATACATCGAGAACAACATCAACCTCGACATCATCGTTTCCAATCCTCCATATATTCTCAATAAAGAAGACGCCCAGGCGTCAGTGAGAGACTACGAACCTGCAAGCGCCCTTTGGCTTGATAAGGAGCACTCCGTCTACGAGTCGATCTTCAGAGATTACAAGAAGGTCAAGAAGGGTTCCATCTTCATGGCGTTTGAGATCTCCCCGGACCTTGAAATGTGGCTCGAAGACCTCATGAAAAAGTATCTTGAGGACTACACATACGAGTTCGCAAAAGACCTTAACGGATTCACCAGATTCCTCTACATTTTCGTAAAATAACGGGGTTTTGCATGGAATTTTTGAATATTGAAGACATCGAAAAAGCTAGCAAAGTCCTTAAGGATGAAGAAGTTTTAGCCTTCCCAACCGAAACCGTTTATGGAGTCGGCTGCGTTTATGATTCGAAGGTCGCTTTCGATCGCTTGGTTGCCATCAAAAGACGCCCACCGAACAAGCCGTTTGCCCTCATGTGTTCATCGCTTGAAGAAGCTAGGAAATACATCGAGGTTTCAGATAAAGCCAAGTCCGTCATGGACCATTTCTTGCCAGGCGAATTGACCGTTTTGGTGAACGCGAAAAAGAGCCTTCCTGAATGGGTCACGCTTGGAACAAACGTCATTGGTATCAGAGTCCCTGATTCGCCATTTGTTAAGAAACTGATCGAAGCAGTGGGAAAACCACTTCTCGTCACCAGCGCCAACAAATCAGGCGAGCCGACAACCAAATATTTCGATGATGTCGTCAAAGCGTTTGGCGATGAGCTTCCAGCCGTCGTCAAAGGCGAATGTAAGTCTTTGACTCCAACGACCATCATCAACCTAACTGCAGATGATAAAATAACCTTGGTCAGAGAAGGTCCAATACCTTTCGAAAAGATATTGGCGTATTGGGAGGAACAATAATGAAAATCTCACTCGGAAGCGATCACGCCGGCTTCGAACTTAAGGAAGCCATCAAAAAGCACCTCGCCGAAAAAGGTCACGAGGTCTTAGATGAAGGAACTTATTCAGCCGACTCGGTTGATTATCCAATCTTCGCTGAGAAAGCTGCAAAAGACGTCATCTCCGGAAAAGCGGAATACGGCATCCTCTGCTGTGGCAGTGCCGAAGGCATCTGCATCGCCGCGAACAAAGTCAAAGGCATCCGCTGCGGCATCGGCTATAACGACGAAGTCACCGGCCTCCTCAGAATGCACAACAACGCAAACATGGTCGCCTTCGCTGGCCGCTTCATGGAAACCGAAGACGTCCTCAAGAGAGTGGACATCTTCCTCTCGACCGACTTCATGGGAGACAAACATCTCAGAAGGGTGAACGAGATTTCCGATATCGAAAAACGCGATAACTAGTAACAAAAAAACAGAGGAGTCACAAAGATTTTGTGGCTTCTCTTTTGTTTACCACTCACAAGTGGTAACCTTATGTTCGGGTAAAAACTATGAAAACAATCAACAAAGAAGTATTGGTCGATGCAGCCAACAGGCTGCTCTTCTCAATGTCAGATGAGCAATACGATACCCTCGAGAAAGAGTTCGGAGTGCTCACAAAACTAATGGGTGCGATTGGAGAGATCGAAGGCTTAGAGAACTATGAGCCAATGACTTTCCC
>CADBDO010000037.1 GCA_902793515.1 uncultured Erysipelotrichaceae bacterium
AAGGGTTTGGCTGTTCGCCAATTAAAGTGGTACGCGAGCTGGGTTCAAAACGTCGTGAGACAGTTTGGTCCCTATCTGTCGTGGGCGTAGGAAGTTTGAAGGGTCTAGTCCCTAGTACGAGAGGACCGGGATTAACGAGGCACTGGTATATCGGTTGTCGCGCCAGCGGCATGGCCGGGTAGCTACCCTCGGAAGAGATAAACGCTGAAAGCATCTAAGCGTGAAGCTCGCCCTAAGATGAGACTTCCCATTCGCAAGAAGTAAGTGCCCTCCTAAGCGAGGAGGTTGATAGGTTAGATCTGTAAGCGCTGCGAGGCGTTCAGGAGACTAATACTAATAGCACGAGGACTTAATTTCACTAATCTATATAACCTATAGAGAGTAAGCTAAGTCGCTTGATTACATAAACTAGATAGAAGAACTTGTTTAACAGTAGTATCCAGTATTCAAAGAACATTGAGTCACATAGAAAAAGTCTGGCGGCATTGGCACAGTGGTCACACCTGTTCCCATCCCGAACACAGAAGTTAAGCACTGTAGTGGCGACAATACTATGGCCGAGAGGTCAGGGAAGATAGCGCGCTGCTGGGCTTTTTCTTTTATAGGCCTATTTTAGAAGGGTTTTGCGGGGGATATTTCAATTTTGAGAGGCTCCGCAAACCCTTTTTTCTTTTATAATAATGATCGCCGGAATCAACTCTGGCGGTTTTTTGAATTCAAAATGAGGTGAAATTGAAATAGAAAATATTTTTATGAATTCCCTTGAATCAATGTGAAAAGCGGTGTACATTATGGTCAAGGAGGACATCTATGATTAGTTGGTGGACCGCAAAAGAAAAGAATGGCCAAGCCACTCTCTACAATTCCAACATCACTCTCAACAAGGTTGCCAGCGTACCATTCGAATTCGCCAATCGGGTTCAAGTGGGGCTGGATGAGAATAACAACATCGTTATCGAGCCCTTGTCAAAAGAGAGGGTCGAAAGAGGGGACTTCGACGAATACAATCTCCTAGAGATCAAAATCAAACCCTCATACTCGCGCATCTGCTCGACCGAGCTCATGAATTTCCTTGGGGAAAAGCTCAAGCTTGCGCTCAGCACTGAACCGCTTAGGTTCGAAACAATTTGGGAAGAAGAGAACAACCATCTCGTCATCCAAATCAAGAAATAGGAGGAACGTATGGAAGAATTCATGTGGATTATCTGGTTAGTCGTATTTGTGCTAGCCTTATTAATCGAAGCGTTGGGACCTGAAATCGTCTCCGTTTGGTTTGCCGGAGGTGCCTTAGTAAGTTTGATCATCTCCTTCATCCCAGGCGTTGAATGGTGGATCCAGCTCATCGTCTTCGCGGTCGTCTCCGCAGCCCTCTTGGTCTTCATAAGACCATTCCTAGCGAAGGCTCTAAAGAGAGAGACCGTCAATTCCAACGTCGACACTATGGTCGGCAAAAAAGGCGTCATCGTTGCCGAGGTCAAAGCGACCGAAAGCGGTGAAGTCAATATCGATGGCATCCTCTGGACCGCCATCGCGACAAAAGACGGTATGGTTATCAAAAACGATAGCCTCGTCAAAGTTATGGCCGTGAGCGGCAACAAGCTCATCGTCACGCCAATCACTTCCAAGGAGGAAAAATAACAATGGAACCATGGCAAGTCTTACTACTCGTACTCGGAATCGTTCTCTTCATTCTCTTGATCGTTGTCGTCAGCAACATCAAAATCGTCAAACAGACCGATAAGTACATCATCGAGAGAATGGGCGCCTACTATACCACTTGGGGAGTCGGCATCCATATGCTCGTCCCATTCTTCGACAAAGTCGCCTACACCATCAACATGAAGGAACAGGTCAGAGACTTCGACCCACAAAGCGTCATCACCAAAGATAACGTCACCATGAAGATCGACACCGTCACCTTCTACCAAGTCACCGATCCAAAGCTCTACGCTTACGGCGTCGATGATCCAATCACCGCTATCGAATACCTCGCCGCGACCACCCTTCGTAACATCATCGGTGACCTCGACCTCGACCAGACCCTCACTTCCAGAGACATCATCAATGAGAAGATGAGAAAGATCCTCGATGCCGCTACCGATCCATGGGGCATCAAAGTCAACCGCGTCGAAGTCAAGAACATTCTCCCACCTCAGGACATCAGAGACGCCATGGAACGTCAGATGAGAGCTGAACGTGAGAAACGTGAGAAGATCCTTCTTGCCGAAGGTGAGAAGCAATCCGCCGTTCTCATCGCCGAAGGTAAGAAACAATCCCTCATCCTCAACGCCGAATCCGAGAAGCAAGCCAAGATCCTTGCTGCTGAAGGTGAAGCCGAGAGCATCCTCAAGACCAAGACCGCCGAAGCTGAGTCCATCAAGAGACTCCGTGAGGCTGAGGCCGAAGGTCTTGAAGCCATCAAGAAAGCCGGTGCTGATGAGGCCACATTAAGACTTCGCTACTACGAAGCCCTTGCCAAATGCGCCGATGGCAAAGCCACCAAGATTCTCCTTCCATACGGATTCGAGAAGCAAGGTGCCTTCGCTGCCGCTCTTGCTGAATCAATCAAAGAGCCAAAAGAGCCAGCCAAGAAGTAACGCCAAAAGCATTACGGCCCGCAGAAATGCGGGCTTTTTTCTTTAGAAAAAAGGGATGGCATCTATAGAAAAGAGTGAGGGTTTGTATTCTTTCTTCTTTAATGAGATAATATCGTGTCCTTCTATTGAAGGTTTACCTAACTATGGCTATCGATCAGAAAACCCCATTTGGAAAAATCAACATCTCCACTGAACTTGTCGCAGATGTGGCAGGTGAGGCTGCAACGACTTGCTATGGCGTCGTTGGCCTTGCTGACCGCAGTGCGATTTGGGAGAACATCGCTGAGCTTCTTCAGAGAAGCGATTACGATAAAGGCGTTTATTGCCGCAAGAAGAAAGATGGATATTCTGTCGATGTCTATATCGTTGTGGCTTATGGTGTCAAGATCACTGAAGTCCTTAGAGAAGTCCAAAAGAAAGTCGCCTACGATCTTAACAAATCCTTCGGGAAATGCTTCCTTGAAGTCAATGTTTTCGTCCAAGGCGTCCGTGAGATCAAGTAAGAATGAAATCTATCAACGGCCAGGAGCTCAAGCAGCTCTTCTTATCTGGCGCTAACAACCTTTACAACCACTATCCAGAAGTCGACAAGCTTAATGTTTTCCCTGTCCCAGATGGCGACACCGGCATGAACATGAACCTCACCCTCACTTCGGGTGCGAAAGAAATCGAAAACAAAAACGATGGCGACATCTCCGTCATCGCCCAGGCTTTCAGCCGTGGCCTCCTTATGGGTGCCCGTGGAAACTCTGGTGTCATCACCTCCCAGATCTTCAAAGGATTCTCCAATGCGTGTGCAGGTAAGAAATCCTTAAATGTCAAAGAGTTCGCCCACGCCTTCGGTTCTGCCAAAGAGACTGCCTATAAAGCAGTCATGCGTCCAGTCGAAGGTACCATTCTCACCGTTATCAGAGAAGCCAGCGCCGCTCTTATCGATCGCGTCAAAGATAGCTTCACCATCGAGCAGGTCCTTGACGTCCTTCTTGAAGAAGCCAAGAAATCCCTTGCCCATACCCCAGACCTTCTCCCTGTCTTAAAGCAGGTTGGAGTCGTCGACTCTGGCGGTGCCGGCCTTACCATCGTCTTCGAAGGTATGGCGAAAGCCGCTCATGGCAAGTTCGTCGAAAGAAACACCAATCCTGCGAAAGACGAAATGTCTTCCCCAATCATCGCTCCGGAAAAATACGCTGGCGCCCAGCTTTCGGAAGATGAAGAGGGATATGGCTATTGCACCCAGTTCATTCTCCGCTTAGGAAAACCAGAGGAAGGAAAGAAATCCTTCGTTGAGAAGAACTTCAAGAAATTCCTCACTAGCAATGGTAACTCCGTGGTCATCGTTCGCGATGATGACATCGTCAAAGTCCACGTTCATACCCTTACCCCAGGAACCATGCTCAACTACGCGCAGAACTATGGTGAATTCCTTACCATCACCATTGAGAACATGAGCGAAGAGCATCACAACATCGAGCATGGCGATGTGGCTACCGACATGATGAGCAACATCGAGCGCAACAAAGCCGCCAAGAAAGAAGAAAGGCCATGGACCGACTTCGGTGTCATCGCCGTCAGCTCTGGCGAAGGCCTCGATGAGATGTTCAAAGAGCTTGGCGTCGATATCATCGTCAGTGGTGGTCAGACCATGAACCCATCGACCGAAGACTTCGTCAAAGCCGTCAATGAGATCCACGCCCATAACGTCTACATCCTTCCAAACAACGGCAATATCGTCATGGCCGCCAATCAGGCTGCTGAAGTCATCGATATGAAGGATGTCAAAGTCAACGTCATCCCATCGAAGACAATTCCTCAAGGAATTGCCTCTCTCATGCAATACAGCACCGAGATGTCTGCCGATGAGATCTTTGAATCCATGAAAGAAGCCCTTGGCATGATCAAGAGCGGTTCCGTCACCTATGCCATCAAGGACACCGACATCAATGGCGTCCACGTCACCAAAGACTATTACATGGGCATGAAGGAAGACAAAGAAATCGTCGCCTGCGTCAAAGACAAGCTTGAGGCTCTTAAGTCTCTTGTCGAATCCCTTGTCGATGGCGATTCATTCGCTCTAAGCGTCTACGTTGGCAAGGAATGCTCTGCCGAAGAAGAGAAGGAAGTCTCCGAATTCCTCAGCAAAACCTATCCGGATTTGGAAGTCAACGTCCGTAGAGGCGACCAGCCAGTCTACAACTTCCTCGTCGGAGTTGAATAAGAAACAATCAATTAGAGCCTCACAGTTTGTGAGGCTTTTTTTGGACGCTTTAGAGCAAGATAATAAAAACTTAGTGAAATCAGTTTTATAGTTGCTATAATCCAAACATTCCTAAAGGAATGAGACTTAAAACGATGAAAAGACAAGACTTAAAGATAATCGGACTAGCGCTGACCTCAGCGTTCGTCCTTAGTGGCTGCAACCTCTTCCCAGGATCCTCTTCGAAAGAGAGCAGCATTGCCACAAGCTCGAAAGGCCATACCAGCGAAGCTTCGAGCGCTTTTTCCTCTTCCTCAGAAGAAGAATTAGAAGAATCCGACACCAATCCAATTGCCAAAACCAAATTCCAATATAACTACAAAGATTATTCCGACCATTGCTACCTGAATAATGACGTCACCCCAAGCATTGGCAACCCTAAGCTTCTAGTCATCCCGATCTGGTTCACCGATTCCACGCACTGCATCCATGAGAACCACAAGGAAGATGTAAGACAAGATATCGAAACCGCTTATTTCGGAACCGAAGAAGAGTCTGGTTGGCAAAGCGTCAAAACCTATTACCACACCATTAGCCAGGGAAGATGCAATCTCGATGGCATTGTCACTCCATGGTATGAGATAGGGGAGTCGATGTCAGTCTATGGCAATGACCAGAACGCAACCAAAAACCTCGTCTATACTGCAGCGAATTGGTATTTTGCGCAGGAAAATTCCTTACCACGTTCCTACTTCGATACCGATAACGATGGCTACCTCGATGGCGTGATGCTCATCTATGCCGCGCCTGATTATGCCTCCGCCTATAACGATTGGGATTCCAATAACGACGGAAGGGAAAACTTCTGGGCCTACACTTCCTGGACACTCGATGACGCTAACCTAGAAACCCCAACCCCAAACGCTTTCTTCTGGGCTTCATATGACTTCATGTATGACACCTCGACCGCCAACATCAGAACCGGACTCTATTTCTATGGTGTCGGAGATGCCACAAACTGCAACGTCGACGCCCATGCTTTCATCCATGAGATGGGTCATATGTTCGGTTTGGTCGACTACTATGACTATTCCGGCCAATATTCTCCTGCTGGCGGATTCAGCATGCAGGATTCAAACGTCGGTTCCCATGACCCTTACAGCGCTTTAGCCCTTGGCTGGGCCGATCCTTATGTGCCAGAAGATTCTTGCACTTTGACCATCAAGCCTTTCCAAAACAAAGGACACGATCTCGTCCTTCTTCAGCCAAATGGATTCAATGTCGACAAATCTCCATTCGATGAATATGTTCTTCTTGAGTTATACACTCCAACCGGGCTCAATCAGTTTGATTGCGAATACACTTACAGGGAATATACAGGTCAGCGACAAGGCCCATCAGAAGTAGGCATTCGCATTTGGCACGTCGATTCCAGGCTTGTCAAAATCAACGAAAGGTACGGAAAAATTTCCGTCGATGCAACCCATCCAAAGAAAGTTCCAGATGTAGATGACCTCTATCTCATGATGACTAACACCTATTGGAGTTCACGTGAAGATATGAGCGGACGTCTCTCGGTCTGTGGTGCCGGATATTACAACTACAACATCCTTCAGCTCATCAGAAACGACACAACCGCAACCTATCAATGCTCAGACACCTTTGCTGGAGAAGACTTATTCGGAAACGGCTCCCAGTTCACCTGTTCGAAATATAACGGACAATTCGTGAACGGCAAGAAGCTCAATAGCAACGACACCCTTGGTTGGACCGTCAACATCTCAATCAATGGCGAAGGCAAAGACGCCAGGGCCACCCTCCAACTCTTCAGAGATTAACCCGATGTTAAATCGGGCTTTTTCTTGGGCAAAAAGCGCTTCTTTCATTAGATCAGCAACGGAATAGGTGTCTTTTTTGTGTTAAAATTAGTCGATGGCGCTTTCAAAGTCCAAGAACATGAATTCCGCTCTCGCGAGCATCGGCATCTTTTCCTATGCGGATGTCCTTTCGCATCTCCCTAGGAGATACGAGAACTATACTTACACCGAGGAGAAGGTTTCTTACGAAGATAAAGAGCACCTCGTCCTCAAAGGAAAGATCAGGGGAGGCGCCCCTCATCCGATGAGGTTTGCCAAAAGAACCCTTTATCGTTTTTATTTCGAAACAGTAGGGGGAATGGTCTATCTCATCGAGGCCTGGAACCGCACATACCTTGGGCAGATGCTTAAGCCTGATACGATTTATACTCTGACAGGTGTTTATGAGAAGAATAGGCACACAGTCTCTTTGGTGAACATCCTCACCGGGGAGATCCCACAAGAGGAAGCCTTGAAGCCTGTTTATTCTCTTCCTGGCGATATTCAGAATTACGCTTTTATAAGGCTAGTGAAGAAGGCTCTTCTCGAAGGCGAGATTGATGATATCGTCCCAAAGAAATACAGAGAGAAATATCGTCTCTTGCCTCTTAAGGAAGCTTATCGTTTGGTGCACACTCCAAGGAGCTTTGCTGACATCCATCAAGGCATGAGAACCCTCAAATACCAAGAGGCTCTTCTATTTGAAATCAAGAACCAGGAAGTGCGTGCCCAGAACAAAGCCCCAGAACAAAGCCTTACGCAAAGACAGAAGACGTCAAATCAACCGCGAAAAACTAAATATCTTCGTCAAATCCCTGCCGTATTCACTTTCAAGCGACCAACAAAAGGCCCTTGATGAATGCGTCAATGACATGGATAAGCAGAGTGTTATGTACCGCCTTTTACAGGGTGATGTTGGAACTGGAAAGACCCTTGTCGCCGCCCTTTGTGGGTACGCCAATTACACTAGAAGTGAGCAAACCGCTCTCCTTGCTCCAACCGACTCTTTGGCAAGGCAGCATTATGAAACTCTCAAGAAGCTCTTCGAAGGCACTCACGTCAATGTCGGTCTCCTTGTCGGCGCTATGGAACCAAGCGAAAAGAGAGCAGCTCTCCAAGACCTTGAAGATGGCACGATCGACATCGTCGTTGGAACTCACGCCCTTTTCTCGAAAGGGGTCACATATGCATACCTTGGTCTTGCCATCATAGATGAGCAACATAAGTTCGGCGTTAACCAAAGAACCCTCCTTCTCGATAAGGGTGAGCACGCTGATCTTTTGCTCATGAGCGCAACCCCAATCCCTCGTACTCTCACGATGACCATCTATGGCGACCTTGATATCTCAACCCTCACCGAATTCCCACAAGGAAAGAGAAACGTCAAAACGATTTTGACCAAGAGAGGGGATAAGAAAGTCGCCGCTCTTTGTGAGAAGTCCTTAGAAGAGAAGAAACGCATCTACGTTGTCGTCCCTCAGATCGAAGGAGGGGAGAACAAAGATGTCACATCCGTCAAAACGGTCTACGAAAGATACAAGAAATACTATGGCGATAAAGTCGTCATGATGCATGGCCAGATGAGCGAAGAAGATAAGAATGTCGCCATTCTCGCTTTCAAGAGCGGTATCTGCCCAATCTTGGTTGCAACCTCACTCATTGAGGTTGGCATCGACGTCAAAGAAGCAAACCTCATGATCGTCTATTCGCCATCCCATTTCTCGCTCTCTAGCCTCCATCAGTTGCGTGGCAGAGTAGGGCGAGATGGTTCGCCTGCGTCATTTGTTCTTTTCGGAGAGGGCGACGATGAAGAAAATGAGAAACTGTCGGTTCTTTTGAAGAGCGACGATGGCTTTGAGATCGCGGAGATGGACCTCAAATTACGTGGTCCTGGAGAACTTATGGGAACCCGTCAATCAGGCCTTCCGTCTTTCCTTGTGGCGAATATCATCAGCGACTTCAAGATCTTCGAATGTGCGCGTGACGACGCCAAAGAAATTATCAAGGACGCTAAGTCCATTGATAACGTCATCATCATGAATGAAGTGAAGAAGTCATTAGGCGACTTCCGATTATCCTAGAATAGTATTTGGTTGATAGTTATACTAACTATCGAAGCAGAGGTTTTCACTATGAAGAAAATTGTTGTCGATATGATGGGAAGCGACTTAGGCAGCGTTGCTACCAAAGAAGGTGTTTCCCTTTTCCACGAAAAGCATCCCGATGTCGAGCTCATCCTTGTTGGCAAGGAAGCCGAGCTCAAAGATATGACCTTCGCCAAGATTGTCAATGCCGATGACGTCGTTGAGATGACCTGTGGCGCCCTTGAAGTCATTAGACGCAAAGGCTCATCCATGGTCATTGCTTTGAACACCGCCAAAGAAGAGAATGCCGATGGCATTATCTCCGCTGGTGCGACTGGCGCCTTCCTTAGCGCAGCCACCCTCATCCTCAAGAAGATCCCGGGCGTTCAGCGTCCTGCTTTAGTCACCGCTTTCCCTCAGCTTGAAGGAAACGGATACACCACCCTTCTTGATGTCGGTGCCTCTAACACCAATACCCCAGAAGAATTAGCCCAGTTCGCCTTCATGGGAACTTGCTACTCTAGAGCGGTCTATGGCATCAAAGAACCACGTGTCTGCTTGCTTAGCAACGGTAGTGAGGAAGGCAAAGGCTCCCCAGTTGGAAAAGAGGCCTACCAACTCCTCAAAGAAATGAAAAACATCAATTTTGCCGGGAATATTGAAGGCGATAAGCTCCTTAAAGGCTTAGCCGATGTCGTCGTCAGCGACGGCTATACCGGCAACGTCATGCTTAAGACCACCGAAGGAACCGCTAAAGGAATGGGCAAACTCCTCAAGAAAGGATTCATGTCCAAACTCCGCTGCAAGATCGGTTACCTCTTCGCCAAACCAGCCGTTAAACTTCTCACCAGCAAACTTGATCCAAGTAACGTCGGTGGAGCCATGCTTATGGGCGTTAATGGCGTCGTCGTCAAAGCCCATGGCAATAGCACTGGCAAATCATTCCATAGCGCGATGGAAGTTCTCTATCACTTGATTGAGGGCGATGTCATCACCAAGATCAAAGACGCGTTCGTCGAGGAAAAAGCCGAATAATGAGTTACCTTGATCCCCTTTTCAAAACCTTAGGAATCGAAGCCAAGAACAAAGACGTCTACGAAGTCGCTTTGACCCATAGCTCCGTTAATGCTGTCACAAACAAAAAGCATCAGGACTATGAGAGGCTTGAGTTTTTAGGTGACTCTGTTGTGGGCGCGGTCACAGGCGAGCTTTGCTACCGTTACCACCCAGAGATGCAGCAAGGGGATTTAAGCATTCTCAAAAGCCAATTCATCAGAACCGAATCTGAAGCGGACTTAGCCAAGCAGATTGGCCTCCTCCCATATATCAAAGTCGGTCCATCCTTCACCGGAAAGATCGAAGACAATCTCTCCGTCCTTGAGGATTGCTTTGAATCCTTCATCGGAGCGATGCTTCTCGACCAAGGATTGGAATTCACGCACAAATTCGTTTGGAATCTCTTTGAGAAGCCAATTCAGTACGGAACCATCCTCTATGAGGAGAATCCTAAGAGCGAGCTTCAGGAAGCCATCCAGGCCGATACCAAAGAGACCGTCGTCTATAAGACCCTCAAAGAAGAAGGTCCAAGCAATAACAAGATTTATACCGCTGGCGTCTACTTCATGGGCAGCGAGCTCGGAAGAGGAACTGGCAGAAGCAAGAAGGAAGCGGAGACCGCAGCCGCGAAAGACGCTCTCAACAAGAGAGCCTATATCGCCCTACCAGAGGAAAAGTAATGGGTTTATTCAGTTATTTAAAAAGCAAGTTTTCAAAGAAAGAGAACAACAAGACCTATGAGAAAGGCTTAGCCAAGAGCAGAGCCGCTTTCGCCGATCGTCTTGAAGATCTTTCCAAGCGTTATAAGAAAGTCGACAATTCCTATTTCGAGGAATTGGAGCAAATCCTCATCGAAGCGGATGTCGGCGTTGGCCTCACCCTTAAACTCGTTGAGAACCTCCTCGACAAATCCCAGAAAGAAAACATCTCCGAACCAACCAAAATCAACGAAGAGCTCATCGACCAGATGTTCGTGAGCTATGTCGAAGGCGGAGAAAGCATCACCAACGAAATCCAGTTCGCCGAAGAAGGTCCAACCGTCCTTCTTGTCGAAGGCGTCAATGGCGTAGGCAAAACAACCTCCATTGCCAAACTCGCCCATCGCTACATGAAGAAGGGCAAGAAAGTCATGCTTGTCGCTGCTGATACCTTCAGAGCCGGAGCGGTGGAGCAGCTTAAGATTTGGGCCGAGCGCCTCAAGTGCCCAATCGTCACCGGACTTGAGAATGGCGACCCAGCATCCGTTTGCTATGACGGCGCCAAATACGCAAAGAACAACAACATCGATCTTATGATCGTCGATACGGCAGGCCGTCTCCATAACAAAGCCAACCTTATGGCGGAGTTAGGCAAGATCAAACGCGTGCTTGAACGCGAGATCCCAGGTGCGCCGCATGAGACCTTCCTCATCATCGACGCCACAACCGGACAAAACGGAGTTTCGCAAGCAAGCGCCTTCAAAGAAGTCAGCAATATCAGCGGCATCGTCATCACCAAGATGGATGGCACCTCCAAAGGAGGCATCATCCTTTCCATCCGTGATGAACTCGGTGTCCCTGTCCGTTTCATCGGCTTAGGCGAAGGAATGGACGACCTTGAGGAATTCGATCTCGACGAATACCTCCATGCCTTGCTAGTGGGGAATGAGAAGAAATGAAAGACGAGATCATCGTTAGACGCGAAGAAGTGATTGAGCTCTTTGACTCTTATGGGGAGCTTCTTACGAAGACCCAGCAGGACCTTTTCAAAGAGTACTATCTCTATGACCTCTCTCTTAGCGAAATCGCTGAGGATAGGGGAATCTCTAGAAGCGCGGTCAACGACACCCTTAAGAAAGCAATCGCCAAACTTGAGGAACTTGAAAGCAAGGTCAAACTCATAAAAATCAAAAAATCCCTGCAAAAACGCATCGAAAAACTAGAAAAAGCAAACGAAAACGAAAAAGAAGAGGCACTAGACTCTTTGAAGGAGTACATCAATGGCATTTGAGACATTATCAGAAAAATTCAGCGCCCTCTTTAAGAAGATGCGCAAAGAAGACAAGCTCACCGAAGCCAATGTCGAAAGTGCAATCCGTGAGATCCGCATCGCTCTCTTAGAGGCCGACGTCAATTTCAAAGTCGTCAAGGCCTTCACTGAGGACGTCAGAGAAAAAGCCCTTGGCCAAGAGGTCCTTCTCAAGGTCAACCCATCCCAGCAGTTCATCAAGATCTGCCACGACGAACTTGTTTCTCTCCTTGGACAAGACAACAGCCAAATCAAATACCAAAACGGCCTTACGATCATCATGCTTGTTGGTCTACAAGGTTCAGGTAAGACCACCAGTGCTGGTAAGCTTGCCAATCTCTTGAAGAACAAGCTTTCAAAGAAAGCTCTTCTTGCAGGCTTAGACGTTTATCGTCCAGCCGCTATCGAGCAATTAGGAACAGTTGCGAAACAAGTCGGTGTCGATTTCTTCAACATGGGCACCAACGTCGACCCAGTCGAAGTCGCGAAGAAAGCCGTCAAGAAAGCAACCGATGAGAACTACGACGTCCTTATCCTTGATACCGCTGGCCGTCTCCAGATCGACGAGAAACTTATGGATGAGCTTAAGAACATCAACAAAGCCGTCCACCCAGATGAGGTCCTTCTCTTAGTCGATGCTGCTGCCGGTCAAGATTCCGTCAACGTCGCCAACGCCTTCAACCAAGACTTGCGTCTTACCGGTGTCATCATGTCCAAACTTGATGGTGACGCCAAAGGCGGTGCTGCCCTCTCAATCAAATACATGACCGGACTTCCGATCAAATTCGCCGGCGTCGGTGAGAAACTCACTGACCTCGACATCTTCTATCCTGACCGTATGGCCGACAGAATCCTTGGCATGGGTGACGTCGTCTCTCTTGTCGAAAAGGTTCAAGAGACCGTCGACCAGAAAGAGGCGGAACGCGAAGGCCGCAAACTCATGGAAGGCGACTTCACGCTTGAGGATATGCTTAAGCAGATGAAGATGGTTCAGAAGCTTGGCTCCTTAGGAAACCTTCTCAAAATGATTCCAGGCGCACCAAAGGTGAGCGAAGAACAACAAGAGCAAGCTAAGAAAGAGATGAAGGTTTTCGAGGCCATCATCAATTCGATGACCCCATATGAGAGACGTCATCCAGAAGTCCTCAAATTCTCCCAGAAGAACAGAATCGCAAAAGGCGCAGGCAAAACCAATGCCGACGTCAACCGTGTCATTCGTAAGTGGGAGAACTCCAAACAGATGATGAAGCAGATGAAACAATACAGCAAACCAGGCAAGATGCCTGGTGGATTTGGTGGATTCGGAGGAATGCGTTAATGGCCGACGAAGCTGAGAAGCAAGTACTCTATCAACCGAAGAAAATGTACAACACGATGCTGAAACAGCAGTATCACGATACTGCGGCATCGTATTTCGACGACCTTTGCGCCAAGTCCGGCGTCAACAAAGAAGAGAACGCCGCCCTCGTTAAGAAGTACAACCATCAGTGCGGTATCACCCGTCGTGCATCTGAGACATATAGCAAACTCAAGACCGCGAAGATCCTTCTCATCGTCTTCGCTATCCTTTCTTTCATCGCCTCGGTTATTGGAATCGTTCTAGGAACGACCTCCGATATGGATGCGGTGGCAGGCTGGATCGTCTTTGGGGTCTGCATTGCTTTAGGCATTGCGCTCCTTCTCATCTATTTCCTCGCCGTCCAAAAGAAACTCGCCGCTGCGAAAGCCGTCCTTGATGAAGAGGAGAAGAAGAAGCAAGAGCTCCTTCAGGCCTGCTACGATACCACGGCCCCGTTAAACAACATGCTCGATTGGGGAGTCCCACAGGAAGTCATGGAGAAAGCCACTCCAATCATCGACCTTGACCCAATCTTCATGGGCGATAGACTCCAAGCCCTCATTGAGAAATTCGGATTCGAAGAGGTCACCGACCCATACAAATCCGTCCTCGAAGTCTTAAGCGGACAAATACAAGGCAACCCATTCGTCCTCGAGAAGGTCCTCGAATGCGAGATGTATAACAAACGTTACGAAGGCACCCTCACGATTCACTGGACGACCACATACCGCGACAAGGAAGGCCATGTCCAAACGCAGCATCATAGTGAGACCCTTCACGCCTACGTTTATCATCCAGCTCCAAGATACACCGCGGTCACCCAGCTTGTTTATGGCTCTGAAGCCGCTCCCCACCTTGTATTCTCCCGTAGCCCAGTCCATGCCGAGAAGATGAACGAGAAAGAACTCCAGAAATTCGTCAAGAACCGCATCAA